>NZ_LXWA01000041.1:0-38919 GCF_001652315.1 Psychrobacter sp. SHUES1
ATCCTTTTATGCGTCTCATTAATAGCGTCTTGTAGTCTCATAGTAAAATAGCCCATCTACTTATTAGATGGGCTATTTTATTACTTTTATTGAGTTTTTGCCTTAACTGACTGGCATTACCCTTTATCAGGATGGCTTTTTTCTTACTGCTTAACGCTTAGATAACTGTATAGCGTTAGGGTTTTGATGCTTAGCTAAGAACGTTAGCAACAACACCAGCGCCTACGGTACGGCCGCCTTCACGAATTGCGAAGCGAAGACCTTTGTCCATAGCGATTGGGTGGATAAGCTCTACGCCCATCTCAACGTTGTCACCAGGCATAACCATTTCAGTACCGTCTTGTAATTGGATTGCGCCAGTTACGTCAGTAGTACGGAAGTAGAACTGTGGACGATAGCCGTTTAGGAATGGTGTGTGACGACCACCCTCTTCTTTTGACAGTACGTATACTTCTGCGTCAAATTTAGTATGCGGGGTGATTGAACCTGGCTTGGCTAGTACTTGGCCACGTTGTACGTCTTCACGCTTAGTACCACGTAGTAGTACGCCACAGTTTTCACCTGCACGACCTTCGTCAAGCAGTTTACGGAACATCTCTACACCAGTACAGGTGGTTTTTTGGGTGTCACGGATACCAACGATTTCGATCTCGTCACCAACACGTACGATACCTGATTCAACACGACCAGTTACAACAGTACCACGACCTGAGATTGAGAATACGTCTTCGATTGGCATTAGGAATGCTTTGTCGATGTCACGCTCTGGCTCTGGGATATAAGTATCTAGGATACCTAGTAGTTCTACTACGGCTGGTTGGCCATATTTGCCTTCGTCGCCTTTAAGGGCTTGGGTGGCACTCCCTTTTACGATTGGGGTGTCGTCGCCTGGGAAGTCGTAATCGTTAAGAAGTTCACGAACTTCCATTTCTACTAGCTCAAGCAATTCTTCGTCGTCAACAAGGTCACATTTGTTCATGAAGACGATGATGTACGGTACGCCAACCTGACGTGATAGCAGGATGTGCTCACGGGTTTGTGGCATTGGGCCGTCAGTTGCTGATACAACTAGGATTGCGCCGTCCATTTGAGCGGCACCGGTGATCATGTTTTTAACATAATCGGCGTGACCTGGGCAATCGACGTGTGCGTAGTGACGTGATGGGGTGTCATATTCTACGTGTGAGGTGTTGATGGTGATGCCACGTGCTTTTTCTTCTGGTGCTGAGTCAATAGACGCGTAGTCTTTGGCTTCGCCACCAGAGGTGATTGCTGCTACGGTTGCGATAGCGGCGGTTAGGGTTGTTTTACCGTGGTCAACGTGTCCGATGGTACCGACGTTGACGTGTGGCTTGCTGCGTTCAAACTTGGCCTTTGCCATGGGTATTTCCTCTTTATTTGGGGTCAAGTAGTTAACTGCTAAACATGCGCAAGTTAAGGGATACCGACCACATTAAGATAATTGTTAAAAGGTTGCACATACAATGTGCAGATATTATAAGAAAATCGCGACCAATAACAAGTCTTTTAACCAATTATTGGCGCAATCTCTACGGACAATAGAGAGATTGACTCAATATTGTCCTATTAATACGTAATATTTACTCGTCTTCATCTTTAGAGTTGAATTTAGAGATGATAGATTCTGCAACTGATTTTGGAATCTCAGCGTACTTTTGGAATTCCATTGAATAGGTTGCACGGCCTTGCGACATTGAACGCATTTGCGTAGCATAACCAAACATTTCTGCTAATGGTACTTCTGCACGAATCTGCTTAGTGCCACCAGGTAAGTCTTCCATACCTTGAACCATACCACGGCGGCGGTTTAAATCGCCCATGATATCGCCCATGTAGTCTTCAGGTGTTTCAACTTCTACTTTCATTACTGGCTCAAGTAGGGTTGGGTTTGCTGCCATGAAGCCTTTACGGAATGCAATAGAACCAGCCATTTTAAATGATAACTCATCCGAGTCAACATCATGGTAAGAACCATCATACAAGGTCGCTTTAACGCCAACAACTGGGTAACCTGCAAGTACGCCGTTTTTCATGCGCTCTTGGATACCTTTATCGACTGCACCGTGGAATTCTTTTGGTACTGTACCACCAACCACTTCTTCAGCGAATTCATATAGAACATCGCCCGCTGGATCCATAGGCTCAAGGCGTAACCAAACGTGACCGAATTTACCACGACCACCAGTCTGACGTACGAATTTACCTTCTTGCTCAACCACGTTACGAATAGTTTCACGATAAGCAACCTGCGGCGCACCGATGTTTGCTTCGACGTTAAACTCACGTTTCATACGGTCAACAAGAATCTCTAGATGCAGCTCACCCATACCACTGATGATGGTCTGACCAGATTCTTCGTCAGTATGGACGCGGAATGATGGATCTTCTTTTGCCAAACGGCCCAAAGCGATAGACATTTTTTCTTGGTCAGCTTTGGTCTTAGGTTCAACCGCTAGAGAGATAACTGGATCTGGGAATTCCATACGCTCTAGCGTGATGACGTTGTTTTCGTCACATAGCGTATCACCAGTAGTGACGTCTTTCATACCAACTAAGGCTGCAATATCACCCGTGCTGATTTCTTGTAGCTCTACCTGAGTATCTGCCATCATCTGAACGATACGGCCAACACGCTCGCGCTTCATTTTAACAGGGTTATAAACGCTACTACCTTGTTTTAGAACACCTGAATACACACGAACGAAGGTTAAGTTACCAACGAACTTATCGTTCATAATTTTGAACGCTAGTGCTGCGAAAGGCGCATCATCAGAGGCTTCACGTGTACCTTCAGTTTCGTCTTTGTCGTCAAGGATACCGCGGATAGCAGGTACGTCCATTGGCGCAGGTAGATACTGAATAACGGCGTCCAACATCTTTTGTACACCTTTGTTTTTAAAGGCAGTACCACAAAGAAGTGGAATGATTTCGTTGTTGATGGTCAATTGACGAATAGCGTCGTTGATCTGCTCTACCGTCAATTCGCCATTTTCAAGATACTCATTCATGAGTTCTTCTGAAGCTTCAGCAGCGTTTTCTACTAGATACTCACGGTACTCTTCCGCTTTTTCTTGTAGTTCAGTTGGGATTTCGCGCTCTTCGTACTTCATCCCTTGAGACGCTTCGTCCCAATAGATAGCTTTCATGGTCACAAGATCCACAACGCCTTCAAAGTCATCTTCTTTACCAATTGGAATAACCAACGGTACTGGCTTGCCGCCTAGACGAGTTTTGATTTGTTCTACCACACGGTAGAAATCAGCACCAACACGGTCCATTTTGTTAATGAACGCTAAGCGTGGTACTTTATATTTGTTTGCTTGACGCCATACGGTTTCAGACTGTGGCTGAACCCCGCCTACCGCGCAATAAACCATACAAGCGCCATCAAGAACACGCATAGAACGCTCAACTTCAATCGTGAAGTCAACGTGACCTGGGGTGTCAATGATGTTGATACGGTGTTCAGGGAACTGCTTTGCCATACCTGACCAAAAACAAGTCGTCGCCGCAGAAGCAATGGTAATACCGCGCTCTTGTTCTTGCTCCATAAAGTCCATGGTAGCTGCACCATCATGTACTTCGCCAAGCTTGTGGCTAACACCGGTATAGAACAAAACACGCTCAGTAGTGGTCGTCTTACCAGCATCAATGTGCGCTGAGATACCAATATTGCGATAGCGCTTTAGGGGAGTTTTACGAGCCATAGTGTTTTCCTAGGGAAATTCGTGTATATATTAATGTGTTGTGTCTCTACCTCATACTCTATGACAAAGCCATGAGACCATGAACTTTGCTATATTACTTACTGTTTATTGGGCCAAATACGGGCAAAAAAAGAGCAAATATTAAGAATAGTGCGGCATCAAATTTAGGAGACTTTTTTTAAGCGGTGCATATTTTTTGCAGGCTTTATGAAAAAGCATCCCTTACAAAACAGCATCTTGACAGATGTCCGCCATCTAAATTGTTTAATATATTCTCAGCTTTTGAGGAAAAATTAAACAACCCAATAATGATGGCGGCAATCAATAGAATAAATCAACAATATTAGGATTAACTGTTCGAAACCGTTAATCCTAAGCATTTAAACCAGTTTAAAAAAAACCAGCTTAGAAGCGGTAATGAGAGAATGCTTTGTTGGCATCTGCCATGCGGTGAACTTCGTCACGCTTTTTCATAGCATTACCTTTACCGTCAGCAGCATCATTCAATTCGCCTGCAAGACGCAAAGCCATTGATTTTTCAGAACGCTTAGCAGCAGCTTCAGCTAACCAACGCATAGCCAAGGCAGTACGACGGGAGGGACGTACTTCCATTGGTACTTGATAAGTTGCACCACCAACACGGCGAGCTTTTACTTCGACCATTGGGCGGACATTTTCTAAAACTTCTTCAAAGAAAGCGACTGGATCTTCGATGTTGCGCTTCTGGCCTACTGTCTCAAGAGCACCATAAACGATACGCTCAGCAGTAGATTTTTTACCATGACTCATGACATGGTTGATGAATTTTGCAACAGTTTGGCTACCAAACTTAGGATCCGGTAGGATCTCACGGGCAGCAACGACGCGACGTCTTGGCATAATAATAATCCTTTTCTTCAGGAGTGTCTGACATTCACAACCTCGCACCAATTACATATTGGATGGCGTTATATCGAGTTGTCAGTCAGCCTTACTGCATGGCGGTATGTTATAGTGTCAATTAATAACTTAAAAATACAGCTAACACCAGTCCCATGCACAGTTAATGGGTGATACAAATCAGCTTATTTAATAGCAATTAGCTATTAAACCTTAGGCTTCTTCGCACCATATTTAGAACGACCTTGCTTACGGTCTTTTACGCCTGCGCAGTCAAGTGCACCGCGGACGGTGTGATAACGTACACCTGGTAGATCTTTCACACGACCACCACGGATAAGAACAACACTGTGCTCTTGTAGGTTATGACCTTCACCACCGATGTAGCTTGATACTTCATAGCCTGAAGTCAAACGTACACGACATACTTTACGCATGGCTGAGTTAGGTTTTTTAGGGGTAGTAGTATATACGCGAGTACATACACCACGGCGTTGTGGGCACGCTTCCAACGCAGGAACTTTTGACTTTTCCTTGATGGTTTTGCGACCTTTACGAATCAATTGGTTAGTTGTTGCCATAAGGCATCCTTCTCCCGTTTGGTATAAAACAAAAAAATGGGCTAATGCGCCAGCAATCTGACATTAACGACAGATTTCGGAACACCCATTTTTAGGACAGTGTATTATAAAGAGTTGTTGCTGCTATTTCAACCACTTATGAGCGGTTGTCCTTTACAACATTCGATAGATGTGCATGAGCAAAGATTGTAGCAGACTTAACGGTAAGCAACAGATTTTAAGATGAGCAATTGTTTCATTGCAAGATGGTAAAATCGATGTTTCCTATTAATGGAGTTGGTTGTTTATTTTTCAAGGCAAAGTTTGAATTTTAAATACTTTTTTAGCCTTAAAACCCCTTCACAAAAAAGACATTCTCATAAATAAAGACATACTCATAAAAAAGGCATAAGCCGATTTATATCAGCTTCTGCCTTCATACAGTAAATTATAGTTACACCACTATAGACTAAAACGTTAATCTTTTTTACTTGCCTGAGCTTTTTTGTAGTTTTCATCTACTGACTCTTCATCAGTGGTTTTTGACACCGGCTCTGAGGCGGCTTTTACTTCGCTTTCTGTTTGGTCAGCTTTAGATTTATCGTTGTCAGTCTTAGATTTGCTGTTTTCAGCTTTGGTCTTATTGTCTTTAGCCTTATCTGTGTCTTTTTTTGCATTGTCAGATTTAGGGCTTTGTTCTTCATTCTTACTGTCGGTACTTTTCTTCACCTGCGCTTCGCTACTGCTATCGTCAGTAATGGCGCGGTTAGCAAGTTTGGCTTCTGGTGCAAATGTCGCTTGTGCCACGCCGATCACCTCATCAATCAGCTGGCTGTTGTAGCGCATACCAACGATGACGGCAGTGGCTGGTAAAAAGCGGCGTACCCATGATAAGTTGATATTATCTAAGTTAATGCCAACTTGGCTGGCAATATTATCTACTTGTTCGGCATAAAAATTGACGTTTTTATTTTTCAGACCAAGGTTTTTCAGCTCATTATGCAAACCATTGCTTTGCGCATTATCAAGCAAGCCTTTACCAATACCAATACCCGCTAATAAAGCCTGCTTCTCTTGCATTTTACTCAAATCGGCACTTGCCAGTAATTCATAAGCCATTTTGACGCCTTGCTTACCAGTCAATGGCTTATTATAAATAGCGCCTAACTGATAAACGGTACGTAATGAGACAAGTAACAACCACAAAGTATCAGCAAGTAAGCCTGGTAGGCCTGCTAATCCTGTTAAGCCGCCCAATGTCGCCAAAGCACGGTTTTGATTGGCGATATCCGTTGCTAGAGCATAACGCTCTTCGTCATCTAAGTTTGCAATATTGGCGAAGCGATGCTGATTTGGCAGGTCAATCTGACTCCAATTGGACGCAAGCTTGGCAATCTGCGCAAAAGCACCATCGACCGTCGAATCAAACAAACTGTTTGGCACTATTTTCTTGGCATATTTGCCATAAGTAGCAAAGCGCGTACCCAGTAACTGTTGGGTGGCTTTTAAGGTTTGCTCGCGAAACAAATCCTGCTGATAGTCTTCATCGCCGAGATTTACTGCTTTAAATTGGCGCGGTTTGCCGCTTTTGGCATTGACGCTATCAATCATTGCGCCCATACGTTCCAAATTACCACGAGTAAAAGAACCAACGCTGCTGATGCCTTTAAATAGTGTGCTAGGCTTTGCCATCTTTATATCCTTAATGTGATGAGTGTTTGTTATTAATATTATTTATAAGAGCTATTTAACAGAACTTTGCAAATTGACTTCTATTTTAGCCAACGCTTACGATAAAAGTCAGTGCCAACAATGTTATCACTATCGTCAATTTTGTATCAAAAAGTATCGCTTATCTTAAACCATACATGGCGTCAGCATATATTAAATGCGTCTTAGCTGAAAATAGTTTTTACTATGTTAACGGAAATTCTACTGCCATTGCTGCTTTAACACGGCCAAAAACTTTATCTGCTTTGATAATAAGTTCATTTAAAAATAAAGACCATTTTGGCGTTATTTTACACTTACGCCAAGATTTTAAACCGTTGATACGTTATTATATGCCATCACTCAAAGTACAGTTGTACTTTTATTTATCGAACAGCACTTAAGCAGCCTATTGTAGGTTTTGCGCACTAAAATGACTGTCAAATAAGCATTTAAAAGCGATTGTTAAAGGTCATTATCAAAAAATCGTTACTCATAAGGAATAGAATATGCGCCGCGTTGTTATCACTGGAGCAGGGATTGTCTCTTGTATCGGACATGATTTGGCGACTGTCACCGATGCTCTTAAACAAGGGCGCTCAGGTATTACGTTCAATGAATCGTATGCTGAGCACAACTTTAAATCACAGGTTAGCGGTAGTATTGATCAAGCAGAACTTGATACCTCGGGCATTGACCGTAAATTGAAGCGTTTTTTTAGTGATGCCAGCCTTTATGCTTATGTCAGCGCGTTAAACGCCATTGAGCAATCAGGCTTGCCCCTTGAGACTATTAACAATAACCCGCGCGTGGGTGTGGTCGCAAGCTCGGGCGGTGCGTCAACTGAAAACATCGTCAATGCCGTCGATGCAATGCGTGAAAAAGGTTTGCGCGGTGTCGGTGCGATGGCAGTACCAAAAACCATGGGCAGCTCGGTATCAGCGGCACTGGCAACAGGGTTAAAAATCCAAGGGATTTCTTATTCATTGAGCTCTGCGTGCGCAACATCGACGCATTGTATTGGTCATGCCGCCGAGCTTATCCAGCTAGGCAAAGCCGATGTCATACTTGCGGGCGGTAGTGAAGCGGAGCATTGGACGCAGTCGTGTATGTTTGATGCGATGGGTGCGGTTAGTACGCAGTATAATGACACGCCAGCCCTTGCTTCTAGAGCCTACGATAAAGACCGCGATGGTTTTGTGATTGCCGCAGGCGGCGCGATGGTGGTGGTTGAAAGTCTTGAGCACGCCCAAGCGCGCGGTGCCAATATATTAGCCGAAATCGTCGGTTATGGCGCAAGCTCCGATGGTGCTGAAATGGTCGCTCCAAGTGGTGAAGGCGCTGTTCGCTGTATGCAGCTTGCCCTTGCCGAAGCAGGTTTAGAGAGCGTTGACTACATCAATAGCCACGGCACCAGTACGCCGCTAGGAGATGTGACTGAGCTTAAAGCTATTGCCAAAGTGTTTGGTGATGATGTCAGTCAAGTCCCTGCTATCAGCTCAACCAAATCAATGACCGGTCATAGCTTGGGTGCCGTCGGCGCGCAAGAATTGATTTATTGCTTACTGATGCTACAAGAAGGCTTTATTGCCCCAAGTATCAATATTACAGAATTGGACCCTGCTGCCAAAGGCTTTGATATTGTCACTGAAAAGCGTGACGTTGCGCTTAAAACGCTTATGAGCAATAGCTTTGGCTTTGGTGGTACTAACGCCACTCTTATTATTAAAAAGTTTGATGCTTAACTATGCCTCTAGCACCGCCTGTTAAAACTGAGCAGACAGGATCTGTCCCATCGCCAGCTACTCAACCTAGCTGGCGTTTTGGTGGGCTAACTGCTGCCGAATTAATACCCTGTTTACAGCATTATCTGTATGCACAAAATTCTGACGCAAACTGGCAACTGGTTTGGCTGAATAACGATGGCCGACCCGTAATTGGTGTATTACCAAAAGTAAGCTGGTCGGTTTATCCTCTTTCTAATGATGCAGCAAACTCTGATAAACAAGCGGCTTATCAAATTATAAAAAACTGCCGTGATGGTTTAGATAGCCATGCTAAGACCAATCAAGCGATTACTAGCGCCTATATGAGTTATAGCGACTGGCAAGAGGATTTAATTGCTTATAGTCAAGCTTATGACATAGATGATACTTGTGATAACAATTGCTCCTCGACTACAGAAATCGAGCAGCAGCCAAGTTATCAGCATGGCTTGATAGGCTTTATTGGTTATGATATTGCCGCTTATGTGCTTAGCCCAAACGCGCGAATAGAGCTAGCAGCGCAGCCTTGTGCCACCTTAGGGCATTATGATATTTATCTAACGCCAAACGCTGAGCAAGCGAGCTGGCAGCTCACTATAAAAGACAGCGTCACTGATACTGATAACGAACACAAAGGCGTACTGGTTAAAACGCTTATCTCATATTTAGATATATTGGATAAGGAATTATCTAACCAAGCTTTAGCAAAATTAGCACTTGAAACATCCTATAAAACCACGCCTTTATTATTAAAAGCACAATGGAGTAAGCGAGATTATCAGCAAGCCTTTGATAAAACGCAATCCTACCTGCAACAAGGTGATTGCTATCAAATCAATCTCACCCAAGCATGGCAAGGTGCTTTTAATCAAAGTCCTCATGGTAATGTTACACCGATGCTTATTGATTACTTACCTGCCCTACATCATAATACCCAAGCACCGTTTGCAGGGTATTTAGCGGTTAATCATATTGATAGCGAAATAAGCGTTGATACGCAAGATTATCAATTTGAATTGTTAAGCTGCTCGCCTGAACTGTTTTTTACCTTTGATAAAGACGATAATAGTGGCAAACACCATATACGCACCAAGCCCATTAAAGGGACGATGCCGCGTGGATTAAATACTGCACAAGACAACGCTTATAAACAGCAGCTTATCGATAGCGAAAAAGACCGTGCCGAAAACGTCATGATTGTCGATTTATTACGTAATGATTTGGGTAAATATGCCAAGTTCGGCAGCGTCAAAGTGCCGCAATTATTTGCGATTGAAAGCTTTAGCAATGTACATCATATGGTCAGCACCATTACCGCTGAGCTAAAGACAGATAGTCATCCGCTCAAAGTATTGTTTGGCAGTTTGCCCGCCGGTTCCATCACAGGAACGCCAAAAAAACGCGCCGTTGAAATCATCTCAGAGCTAGAAGGTGCCGCGCGCGGTGCGTATTGCGGCACCCTGGGCTATATGAACTTTGATGGTAGCGGTCAATGGAATGTATTAATTCGTACTTTGCAAGCCAATACCTTATCGAATGATGAATTAGAACAAGAAAGACATGTCACCTTATGGGCAGGCGGTGGTATCACGGTTGCTTCTGATTGCAATGCTGAATATCAAGAATGTTTGGATAAAGTTGGCAACTTATTAGGCGTTTTAGCTCAAAACAATATAAAGCAATAAACTTAAGCTTTATTTAAAAGGTAAATTAAAAACCAATAAAAAGCCTGCTTAACATAACGTTAGCAGGCTCTTTTATTTATATAACTTGTTATTTTGGCTTCATATTATTAAGGTGTAAATCTTAAACAAGGTATTACTCAGTAACGCTTTCAGCCTCTGTTTGTAGCGATTTTAAGGCCTCAATCAAACGCTGATTCTGCGCTGCCGTACCAACGGTGATACGCAAGTACTCATTGATGCGCGGTTTATCAAAATGACGCACAATGATACCTTGCTCGCGTAAATCAGCTGCCACACCTTTGGCATCGCCGTTTTTTGGACGCGCAAAGACAAAGTTGGCGTGCGATGGTAACACCTCATAATCGAGCGCTATAAGATCAGCGCTGAGCGCTTGGCGTAAATCAATGACTTGCTGACAGGTCTGGGTAAAATATTCGACATCTAAGACACTTGCGGTTGCTCCTGCTTGCGCCAACTTATCGAGCGGATAGCTATTAAAGCTATTTTTCATACGCGTCAGTGCTTCGATTAACGAGGCATTACCAAACGCCATACCGACCCGTAAACCGGCAAGCGAGCGTGATTTTGAAAAAGTTTGCGTGACAAGGATGTTATCGCAGTCATTGATTAGGCTAATCGCCGACACTTCTGCATCTGAATCATTTTCTTGTTTCTGCGCAAAATCGATATAAGCTTCGTCAATCACAACCACTGAGTTTGAATGCTCGCCAGCAAGTTTACGAATATCAGCAAGCGATAACAGCATACCCGTTGGCGCATTTGGGTTAGCAATAATGATACCGCTACAAGGCTGACGATAAGCATCAGGGCTGATACTAAAATCGGCTTCTAGGGCGATTTGTACCAACTCAATACCAAAGGTATGAGCGTAAACCGGATAAAAACTATAGCTAATATCAGGCGCTAAAATAGGGCGCTCTTTTAAGAAAAAGCTGGCAAATACCAATGCCAATACTTCATCTGAGCCATTACCGGCAAACACTTGATTGATATCAAGGTTATATAACTCTGCTAATGCGGCACGCAAATCATCCGATTCAGGCGCAGGATATAAACGCAGCTCATCGGCTTGCTGCGCTAAGACTTTTGCAATGGCCTCGCCGACTTTTGGTGACGGCGGAAATGGGTTTTCATTGGTATTTAATTTGCACAAATTTTCATGCTGAGGCTGCTCGCCAGGGACGTAAGGTGACAGATTTCGCGCTTTAGATGACCAAAGTCTGGTGTCTATCTTTAACTCACTCATAAGTTATCCTACTCATTAGCCACATAAATGATTAAACGTAAATATTAAAATTAGCTTATTAAAACTCAACTACCTAACTGGATTATTAACTATCTTTTTGGTAGCGATAGCGGGCTGAGCGCGCATGGGCTTCTAAGTCCTCGCGCTGCGCTAAAATATCCGCCGTCGCAGCCAGTGGTTTACTACCCGCCTCACTACAATAAATAATCGAGGATTTCTTTTGGAAGTCATAAACACCGAGCGGAGAAGAAAAGCGCGCGGTACCAGAGGTCGGCAACACATGGTTGGGACCGGCACAGTAATCGCCAATCGCTTCAGGTGTATGACGACCCATAAAGATAGCGCCCGCATGACGAACCTCATTTAGCAGTGCATCAGGATTATCTACAGACAGCTCTAAATGCTCAGGGGCAACGCGATTAATCACCGCCATACCTTCCGCGCGGTCTTTGACCAAAATCAGCGCGCCGCGGTTTTTTAATGAATCACGGGCGATATCGGCTTTTGGCAATTCTGCTAAGGCTTTTTCAATTTCCTCTGCTACTTCTTCTAACTGCTCTCTACTTGTCGTGACAAAGATAGCTTGGGCAATACAGTCATGCTCCGCTTGCGATAACAAATCCATCGCCAACCAATCGGCTCGATCTTGTGCCTCTCCTTCTGCATAGACCAATACTTCAGAAGGACCGGCAATCATATCAATCCCAACTTGACCAAATACCGCCCGCTTCGCTGCAGCGACATATTTGTTACCAGGACCTGTGATTTTATCTACGGCTGGTATGGTCTCGGTACCATAAGCTAAGGCAGCAACCGCTTGTGCTCCGCCAATGGTAAAGACGCGGTCAACTTTTGCCAAATGCGCCGCTGCCAACACTAATGGATTGAGCACGCCCTTTGGCGCTGGCACCACCATGATTACCTCGGCAACGCCAGCCACTTTAGCAGGAATCGCATTCATCAATACCGAAGATGGATAAGAGGCCAAACCGCCGGGCACATAAATACCGACACGATCAAGCGGCGTGACTTTTTGCCCTAAACGATTGCCAAGCTCATCTTCATATTGCCAAGTTTCTTGCACTTGGCGCTCATGGAATGTTTGCACGCGTGTCGCTGCTGTCATTAACGCCTTTTTTACCTCATCATCAAGATTGGCAAACGCATCAGCAAGTGCTTGTTTAGATAGCTCTAACTCTTGTATCGCCTTCGCGGGATGCTGATCAAACTCTTGGGTCAACGCCAATACCACGCTGTCGCCACCATGACGTACCTTTGCAATGATATCATCAACGGTTTTTAATAACTCAACATCGTTGACGGTTTCAAAAGCGAGAAGCTGGGTCAATTGACTGTCAAAATCAGCATCTTGGGTACTTAGTTGGCGCATGACTGAATCCTATAGGTGAGCATAAAAGTCGGCTATAAAAAAATATTTTGGATAAAAGAGTAAATAAGAAAAGTTTGGTCTGTATGCTTATTTCCGCTTATTTGTACTTATTCTTAGTTATCTCACTCAGATTATACTGAGCTTTTATTTTCTAGCAAGCAAATACAATAAAACCAGTTTAGCACGCTATGTCTATCCTAGAGCGCCAAACTGGTTTAAATTTTTGTATAGTCATGCTTGATATTATCAATGATTGCTAGCGTTTAATAACAGTGTTTTATCAAAATTGAATAAACGCTCATTTAAGAAGCGCTAGCAATACTATTTTTAAAACTGTCTAAAATCGGCTCAAGCAGAGCAAATTTACGTTTGTAGCTGACTTGATTGACGATAAGGCGTGACGATACATCACAAATATGGTCGCGCGCTTCAAGTCCATTGGCGCGCAGCGTATTACCCGTATCGACGACGTCAACAATCAAATCGCCCAGACCAACCAATGGCGCAAGCTCCATCGAACCATACAGCTTAATCACATCGACTTGCTGACCTTGGCTGGCAAAGTAAGCGCGGGCAACATTGACGTATTTGGTCGCGATACGCAGACGACGATTTGGCAGCGGCGCACCTTTCACGCCCGCTGTCATCAGCTTACACTGAGCAATCTGTAAATCGAGCAATTCATAAACGTGATTGGCGCCATGCTCAAGCAGCACGTCTTTACCCGCCACGCCAAAATCAGCAGCGCCGTGTTCTACGTAAGTCGGCACGTCACTGGCGCGTAAAATTAATACGCGTACATTTGGATTAGAAGTTGGGAAAATAAGCTTGCGCGACGCTTCAGGGTCTTCTAATAGCTCAACGCCAGCGGCACGCAGCAAAGGCATTGTCTCTTCTAAGATACGACCCTTTGATAGCGCCAATGTTAAACCTGAAAACTCATCATTTACTTCGTTTAATAAACCATCATTTGGTAAGCTGTTGCTTGCTTCAGTCATAATGACTCGTGTCCGTGTACAGTTAATTGCCTTATTTGCCAGGCATTATTAATTTATTAGGTGTTAATACCAATAGCAGTGGTTAATGATTCAGCCTAGTCATTCGTATTAATACGTTCGATATTGACCCCAAGCGCGCGCAGTTTTTCTTCGACGTGCTCATAGCCACGGTCAATATGGTAAATACGGTCAATCAAACTCTTGCCTTCAGCAGAAGCCGCCGCCATGACCAATGACATCGATGCGCGCAAATCCGTTGCCATGACAGGCGCCGCCGTAAAATGCTCAACGCCTTTAACCACAGCCGTATGGCCATCTACTTGAATAGAGGCACCCAAACGGTTGAGTTCCGGCACGTGCATATAGCGATTTTCAAAGATATTTTCGATAAAGGTGCTGGTGCCGTCAGCGAGGCAGGCAATCGCCATGACCTGCGCTTGCATATCGGTTGGAAAACCTGGATGTGGCTGGGTACGAATATTGACTGGTAGTGGGCGACCTTTCATTTGCGCGCGAATCCAATCATCGCCTGTGGTGATAATGGCTCCCATATCTTCAAATTTTTCTAACACAGGCGCTAATAAAAGTGCTGAAGTGTTTTTGGTCAGCACATCACCGCGTGTCATCAAAGCACCGGCAAGATAGGAGCCGGTTTCGATACGATCGGGTACGACCGAATATTCACAGCCATGCAAGCGCTCAACGCCTTCGATGGTCATGGTTGCCGTACCAATACCGCTGATTTTAGCACCCATCGCTACCAGCATATTGGCCAAATCGACCACTTCTGGCTCAAGCGCACAGTTACCGAGTACGGTCGTGCCTTTTGCCAATGCCGCGGCCATAATAACGTTTTCCGTACCGCCAACCGTCACCATATCAAATGAAAAATTACAACCGATAAGCTTGCCACCTTTTGGCGCTTGCGCTTTGACATAGCCATTTTCGACGCTTATCTCAGCACCCATGGCTTCAAAGGCTTTTAGATGCTGGTCGACAGGACGTGAGCCGATAGCACAGCCGCCCGGTAAAGACACTTCGGCTTCGCCAAAACGCGCCAGCAAAGGACCTAAAACCAAAATCGAGGCACGCATGGTTTTGACCAAATCATACGGCGCATAGAAATTATCGATATTCTTGGTATCGCAAACGACAGTGTCACCCTGCTTTTGAATATCAATGCCCATGCCAGCGATCAATTCAATCAAGGTGCGCACATCTTGTAACGATGGCACGTTGTGCAATGTCGTTGGGGTCTCGGCCAAAATCATAGCAGCGAGTAACGGCAGAGCGGCATTTTTGGCGCCTGAGATAGTGACTTCCCCTGCGATACGACTGCTACCGGTGATTAAAAATTGATCCATAAAGGTGACAACCTAGCGATAAATATAAAAAATATGAAAAACCAGAAATGATAAAACCAGCAATATCCATTGCCGGTGCGACAAATTCTAGTCATAAAAAAAGCTTAGCCTTGCGATTGAACTTCCCATTCGGCAGGCGTTAACGCTTGAATATTGAGCGCATGAATATCACCGCTGGCAATTTTGTCATTGACCAATGCGTAAACGGACTGCTGGCGTTGTACTGCGCGCTTACCTTCAAAACTGGCATCAACTACCCGTACATCAAACTTAGTACCTTGATTGGCAGCTTGAATAAAAGCATCAGGAAAGTGAGTTTGTAAAAATGCAATCAAATCGTCAGCGTTCATGCTCATAGAATATTCTGCCTTAAAGGTTTAATAGGTGGATATAAAGTTAGCCATTATAACAAGAGTTTGACCATCTTACAGTACTGTCTTCTACAACTGCCTTTAACTATTGCAGCGTTAACTATTACAGCGTTTTATCCAAATAGCTGAGCACTTGCGCACGTACATTATTGACCCAGCGTAAAGGTGGCGCCATCGCCCCAATACTGGTGGCATGGCTAGCACCTTTAATTTCGCCTGTTTCAACCTTAACGCCCGCCGCTTTTAACGCCTGTGTCATTTTAACAGTATTGCTTATATGGACGACTTTGTCTTTTTCAGCAGTCAATAATAAATAGGGCGGCTGTGCGCCTTTAATATTACGGTCTGGCATGATGTTATCGGGCGTGGCGTTTGCCCCAAAAGCGCTGGCACTACTGAATTTACGAAAGTCATAACTATAAGGCCCTGCGATGCCAATCACAGCGCTAATATCGTTTGGTTTTACCCCATACGGCGCTAAAAAATCTTCATTAGCGACGGCAGCAACCGCGTTAAATGCGCCAGCAGAATGCCCTATCACCGCCAAGCGCTTGGGGTCAGCATGTAAACTTTCGGCATTCTTATAACTCCAAGCGATGGCCTGCGCGGCATCTTGCACGTAATCAGGATAAACGTGCTCAGGTGCTTTACGATAATTAATCACTGCCGTGAGATAGCCTGCTTGTGCCAAACTCTGACCAACAAAGGCGTATTCGTCCTTGTTTCCGCTTTCCCACGAACCGCCATGGACAAAAACCACCATCGGATAACTGTGGTTAATGAGGTTATCAGCAGTCGCTTTTTTTGACTGCATGGCTTTTGCTAAAGGTTTGGGATAATAAATATCTAAATCCTGCAAAGGTTTGTCGCCATACAAGATATTTTTACTGACACCAACGCCGCCATTTAAGGTGATACCATTCACAACAGCCAGTGCCGATAATGCTTGTGCTTGCTGAGTCGCGAGCGCAATACCGCCGACAGCCAATGCTGCTGTCACACCGACGCTGATAGGTTTAGGTAGGCGATTTTTTCTTGGTGCAGGCTGTACGGTTGCTTTACTTAAATCCTTCATCGCCAGTATTCCTATTATAAGCTTGTCGTTGGGTCATAGTTGATTAAAACTCAATAGTAGAGTCACGGCTTTTTCATGTTTTATTATTTTAATTAGCGCGTTTTTGGCTAAAGCCACACTTCTACTTTTTACGTTTTATATCTTACTGGCAGACTGGGGATTTATCGTTCTGTTCCTGTTATGAGTGTTTAGGTTTCTTGTGTTTATTAGCGAGACAAGACTTTTGATAAAGGTAAACATAGCAACTTGATAATGACAACTTAATAACGGCTAATTAACGGGCGCGCCATTCTCGTCGACGATAATCGGAGTAGCATTAATGGCTGGTGGCTCTACCGCACTTGTAACCTCAGGTACTGCCCGACTATTGAGCACTGGCCCTCTGGTAGGATTGGCCAAATTCTCTTCATACATGATATCGTCCTCGCCTATCTTCACCCCTCTATCGTCAACGACGGTGGTCAGCAGCACCAGCTCTGTGATGCCGACGGTATTATTGGCAATATCAATCAGGTGGCTTTGCTGCGTCGGCGTCATGCGACCCATAATATAAACCACGCCATCATTGGTGACCGCCTTTATTTGCGAGGCTTTCACACCGTTACTAGAGGCTATTTTTGCCAGTAGTTTGGAGGTAATATAACCATCGTGAACGGTTGAGCTATAGCCCCTTGAGGCGCTCACATTAAGCTCATTATAAACATGACGAACATCTGGCATAGAGCCAACCACTTTTTCAATTTCTGTCTTAATTTCTTGCGTTGGCACCTCACCGGTGAGTAGCACCTCACTATTAAAACTATCAATGCTCATACGGCTGATTTGCTGCAAATTTTCTTGCAGACCATAGACGTTAATCTTGACGGTATGCTCGATACTGCGGTCGAGCAGGCGCTGCGGAATGGTGCGCTCGGTCATCGGTACGCCATACGTTCCTTCTGTACTATTGGTCAAATAGTTAGTGGTACAACCTGTGGCGACGATGCTGGTCAATAGCATAACGCCAATCGCCTTACGGCGTGATGAACCAAAAATAGCAGTGCACAAATGCATCCGTGTCATGATTTACCTCTTAGAACATGATGTAGTGATTAACTGGTGAGTAGCTGGTAATTAATAGTGTGACGCTTGATAATAAGGTAAGAGCTTTATGTAGTTAATGACTTTTTAATGGCGCTACTTTACTGAATATTTACCCGAGGCGTTTAGGCTTTTGGTAACGGTAACTTGATACGCTTATTTATTTTACTTTTTTAGCTGAGTTATCGGGCTTAATTTTTTAAAATACTCACGCTAAAAAAACCTATTACCAAGCCGAGGCAATAAAAGCCCCTTGCAGCCATTCTGGTTGAGTGTTTTTTGACGTCGTTTCTTTAACGTCCCTGCTGTTATTTTTAGTATTGGTATCATAAGCTATCACATCAAACCGGCACTCATAATCATTATATTCAGGATGCTGCTGCAAAAAATAGCGGGCTGCTTTGATAATTTTATACTGCTTACTTTTCGTCACGCTAAGCGCCGCATCACCAAATCCTGAACGCTGCCGCTGCCGCACTTCAATAAATACCAGTATCGACCATGCCTGCCCTTTTTCTAGCATAATTAGATCGAGCTCACCCACTTTTGGTTGTTGCCAATTTTGCGCAATCAATATCAAGCCTTGCGCTTGTAAAAACGCACACGCCTGCTGCTCAAAACGGCTGCCTTGACGCTGGGTCGGCGAAGTCAGGGTTAGATGTTTGTTATTTACCATCACGGGCTTTTATTATCATGGCTATCGATCAGCGGAACATTTGAGAATTATCATAGCACATCATGCTAAACTAACCACTTTCGCGTTTTCATAATCGCTTTTCATATGCGTTTTTAATGTTCTTTCTTAAGATAATTTCTTAATACTCCGAGGTTTTCATGTCTAGCCCTACCGCGATGCCAGCTTGTCTTTATATCGTTGCCACGCCGATTGGTAATTTAAGCGACATGACACCGCACGCAATCGATGTTTTAAAGCAAGTTGCCATCATTGCCTGTGAAGACACCCGCACCTCAGGCAAACTGTTATCACATTTTGGCATTAATACCAAAGCCAATAAGGTTGAAGATAGCGAAGAAGGAACGGCTTATTATAATAGACATGACGCCGAAAACGAGTCTGATGGCGCTGCCAAACAAAAAGGTCATCATAAGCTTTGGGCGTATCATGAACACAATAGTGCCATTCAAACGCCCAAAATCATTGAGATGATTCAGCAAGGTCATTCGGTTGCGCTGATTAGTGATGCTGGTACGCCGCTGATTAGCGATCCCGGTTATCAATTGGTGCAAGCCGCCCATGCCGCTGGCGTTCGCGTCTCCCCTATTATTGGTGCCTCTGCTGCCATTGCCGCGCTATCGGTTGCAGGACTGCCATCAGACCGCTTTAGCTTTATTGGTTTTTTAGCGTCCAAAACCCACGGGCGCCAAAAACACTTAACGGCTCTCCATTCACGTACCGAAACTTTGATATTTTATGAAGCGCCGCATCGTATTGTCGCTAGCTTAGAAGATATGGCGGCTATATTTGGGGCAGAGCGTGAAGTGACGTTTTGCCGTGAATTGACCAAAACCTTTGAAACCGTGCATAAAAGCACGCTTGGCGAATTGGTCGAATTTGTCAAAGCCGATGACAATCAGCAACGCGGTGAAATCGTCGTGGTCGTCGCCGGGGTAAATATGGCGCAGGATGATAATGATATCAGTATTCACGATAAATTATTGCAGCGTTTATTAGAGGACTTATCGGTTAAAAAAGCCGCCGCCTTGGCAGCTGATATTACAGGCGTTAAGAAAAACGCACTTTATCAACGCCTACTTGAACTGCAAGCAGAATAGTTTTCAGCTAAAAAATATAGGTTAAAAACTGATAAATTTATTGAGGAGAGAAACAGTATGTACGATGTGATGGCGATAGGTAATGCCTTGGTTGACCACGAATATCTGCTGTCAGATGCAGCGCTAGAAGAAACTGACCTGACCAAAGGCAATATGACGCTAGCAGGAATCGAAGAGCAGCAGCAGTTATTGGCATATTTTAAATTGGCAGAGATTAAGCCATCAAAACAAGCGGGCGGCGGCTCAGCGGCCAATGCAATGTATGCCTTTGCAAGTTTGGGCGGCAAACCTTTTTATGCTTGCCGCGTCGGCGATGACAAGCAAGGCGAGTTTTACCTAAAAGACTTGCACGAAGCGGGCGTCGCCACCTCCCCGCAGTCGATTCATGCAGGCGGTGTGACGGGCTCATGTGTGGTAGCAGTGACCGAAGATGGTGAGCGTACCATGCAAACTTTCCTTGGTACCTCAAGCGATATCACCGCTGATAACGTCGATTTTGAAGCATTAACGCAAGCTGGCTGGTTATATTTAGAAGGTTATTTGGCGATGTCCGAAGGGATTCAGCCTGCGATGACCAAACTACGCCAACAAGCCGGTATCCATGGTGCCAAAATTGCCGTCAGCTTTGCTGATCCTGCGGTCGTAAAGTTTGCCAAAGAAGGCTTACTCAACATGCTTGGCAATAAAGTCGCGGTGATATTTTGTAATAGTGAAGAAGCAAAATTATTCACCGATAAAAAACAGCATAAGTCGGCAGCGCGTGCCTTACTTGAGCATTGTCAGACAGCAGTCGTTACCGATGGACCCAATGGCGCTATTATCGCTCATAAGCCAAATGATGAGTCTGATATTGAGATTTATGAGATTCCGACGCCAGTTGTTACTAATGTTATTGATACCAATGGTGCCGGCGATAACTATTCTGGCGCGTTTTTATATGCTTTATCACAGCATTATAGCTTGCCAGAATGCGGACGACTTGCTAGCGAAATCGCCGCCCAAGTGATTCAGCAATTCGGCCCACGTTTATCATCGCAAGAGTATCAAGATATCTCGCGCCACGTTTTAACAGTTTAGTGGCTGGATTATTTGATTACTAAAGTGCTAAAATCTAAGTGTCTGAGATGGCGTTTCTAGTTTACTCCTAATAAAAGATAGTGCTGCTGGGATAAATTTTGCGCAGCCTCTGGAGCGACGAAGTCGCACAGCAAGCAAGGAAAATTTGTACCAGTAGCACTTTATAATATTTTCGCGCTTTTATTTAGGATTGCCTACAAAACTTTAGCATCTAATAAGCAAAAGCCCATGTCATCGGATATGGGCTTTTTAGTATTCATTTATAAAACAAAATAATCGCTCAATTAAACAGCGGCAAGTGCTTGCTCTAAATCAGCTTTGATATCTTCAATGTGCTCAATCCCAATTGACAGACGCACCATATCCGCACTAACACCCGCGTTCTCTAGCTCTTGCTCGTTAAGCTGACGATGGGTCGTGGTCGCTGGATGACAAGCGAGCGACTTAGCATCACCGATATTGACCAAGCGCGTAATCAGTTGCAGCGCATCAATAAAGCGCGCGCCTGCTTCGAGGCCACCTTTTACTCCAAAGGTTAAAATAGCGGATGGCGTGCCCTTCATATATTTTTTAGCAAGCTCATGCTCAGGATGGTCAGGTAGACCGGCATATTTTACCCAAGCAACTTTGTCATGGTCGCGTAGATATTCAGCAACCGCTTGCGCGTTTTGCACATGACGCTCCATGCGCAAGCTCAATGTCTCCATACCTTGCATGATACCGAAGGCATTGAGCGGGCTGATTGCCGCACCGGTATTACGTAGTGGCGCGACGCGAGCACGGGCAATAAATGCCGCTGCGCCGACGTCTTTGACAAAGTTTACGCCGTGATAGCTTTCATCTGGGGTGTTTAATAATGGGAAGCGCTCAGGATAATCGCCCCAAGGGAAAGTTCCGCTATCAACAATCGCGCCACCAATCGAAGTACCAGTACCGCTCATATATTTGGTCAATGAATGAATGACGATATCAGCGCCAAACTCAAATGGACGGCACAGCGCTGGCGTCGCAACCGTACTATCAATCACCACTGGTACGCCATATTCATGGGCGATGTCACTCAGAGCTTGGATATCGACGATATTACCCAGTGGATTACCGATACTTTCTGCAAAGACCATTTTGGTTTTATCATCAATTAAATCACGAATCGCTTCAGGGTTTTTATGGTCAAAAAAACGGACTTCGATACCTTGACGCGGCAAAGCATGGGCAAATAAATTATAAGTGCCGCCATATAAGGTCGATACGGCGACGATATTATCACCTGCTTCACAAATGGTTTGAATCGCATAAGTGATAGCCGCCATACCTGAGGCAACTGCTAACGCCCCGATACCGCCTTCAAGTGCCGCAACGCGCTCCTCTAACACCGCCGTCGTCGGATTCATGATACGGGTGTAAATGTTGCCAGCAACTTTTAAATCAAATAAATCAGCGCCATGCTGGGTATTATCAAAGGCATACGAGCTGGTATGATAAATAGGCACGGCGACCGCTTTGGTGGTTGGCTCGACGCTATAGCCAGCGTGAATGGCTAAGGTTTCAAGGCGCTGAGTATTCTGCTTGGCTGGTTGTCCGTCACTCATAAGGTGCTCCTAAAATTTTATGGGATATTTACAGGGGTATTAATAGGTTATTAAACCCATATTTTTTTATCAAAATTAGTTATAACAAAAAGTCATAAAAAAAGCTGAGTTAATCATAACCCAGCTTCTTTATTAAAAGAATAGCAAATTTTTCATCTCTTAATGACAAATATTCATAAGCAATTTTTATAAACAAAGAAACTAATAAGCATATTCTTAGATGATATCGGCGCTATTTTTTATAACGACTTGTCATTTTCTATTTATAATAAGCGTTTTCTGTACGTGTATGGTCGGTTTCATCGATGACTTGCGTCAGCTCTGGAATTTGTTGTTTCAGCTGCACTTCAACACCTTGACGTAAGGTCATATCAACCGCTGAACAGCCTTGGCAACCACCACCGAATTTCAGTATAGCAGTCAGACCAACGCCTTCTTCTTCAACCAATTCAAGCAGCTGGACATCACCGCCGTGAGCGGCCAAGCTTGGATTAATCTCCGACTGTAAGACATAATTGATACGTTCTTCGACACTGGCATCGGCACCAACTTTTGGCACTTTTGAGTTTGGCGCACGGAACGTCAACTGCCCACCAAAACGGTCTTTATTATAATCAATCACCGCATCTTCTAAATAAGGCACGGACGCCGCTTCAATAAATGCCGAAAAATCGTCATAAGTCAGTTTTAAATCAGCGCTGTCTTCTTCGCCCGGCTGGTTATAAGCCATACAGCATTCGGCACGCGGTGTACCTGGATGTTCGACGAAAATACGCACGCCGATACCATCGGTATCTTGCTTCGCCAGTAAATCTGCCAAATACCCTTGCGCCGCTTCAGTGATGGTAATGTTACTTTTAGCTTCGGTTTGCTCAGTATCTAATGCTGACTCGTAATCGGCAGTAGGGTCTACTTGAGTATCAGTTGGATTGTGTTCACTCATAATGCTTCCTATGTGTTATGACACAAGCGTTATATTGTCCACGTCTACTGTGTCGTCTATGTGAGGTTGGGACTAATGAAATCACCATCATTTTGGCTTATCGTTTTAATGCTTTGACCGTGATGAAAATTTCTTTATGGCTCTTTATGGTGTCTATTATAGCGCACTTAACGCATAATTCCGACTAGGCTAGTGTGAATTGGTAGTAGCGGTTTTTAAGCGCTGAGGTTTTAAGCGATGGCTATTTTTAATAAGGCTTACCTATAGTAAGCTGCCTTTATCTTCATAGTATATAAAGACGGCGTGCAGACTTATCAAGTCTAGCGGGCGTAGAATGCACTAAAGAGCTTATGAAAATTTTAAAAGAATAAATATCAGAATCTTAACTATTTTGAGAGAGCAGTATGTTGACTGAGAATCTAAATTCTGTGACCACCAAAGATGCCGTACAAATCGCTATTTGGGAAGTTTTTGATAATGAAAAAAGCCATCAATTATCTATCGTTAATGCGCATCAAGGACAAAATATCTTCTTAACCCATGGCACTTTTTCGGACAAAAAAACCTGCTTAAGAATCGCTGAATACCTAGCTGGACTTGGCCATCATTGCTATATCATGGAATGGCGCGCTCATGGTGCAAGCTCAAACCCAAATGACAAATTTAATTTCGAAACCGTCGCCACCTATGATTTTGCCGCCACTTTTGATTATTTATTTAACGAATTAAAGCTCAGCAATTTACACTGCGTCACCCATAGTGGCGGCGGCGCTTGCTTAACGATGTTTCTCATTCAAAATCCGCAGTATATCAATAAAATAAATAGCATCAGCATGTTTGCTTGCCAAGTGTACGGCGCCATCGTCAATCTGAAGAACTATTTTAAAATAGTCGCCGCCAAGATGTTTACCCGTCTATTTGGCTATATACCCGCCAGAAAACTCAAACTGGGACCCATCAATGAAAACCATCACACCATGAATCAATGGTATGAGTGGAATTTGCATAAAAACTTCCACAGCAGTTTTATTAAACAAAGTGATATAAATGCGAATGGTATTCAGAAAAGTGCTTTTGATAGCCACACTCGCCAGCAAAATACTCCTGAAAGTGCGATTTTTGATTATCGGCAGTATATGCCGAATATTACCGTACCCATTTATGCTATCAGCGCCAAGGGTGATAAATTCATCTCGCCAACTCGAGGTTGCCTGTCACTTTTTAACGACTTTAATCGCTCGCTCAACAAAAACTCTGCTAACGTTTTTCGCGAATATGCGCGAAGTAGTGGCGATTTGGATGATTATACCCATAGCCGCATTTTAAACAGTCGTACGGCTGCCAAAGAGATTTGGCCAACGGTGGCGGCATGGATTGCGCAACATGCAGGGTAAACTTGCAGATTAGAATAGGTCAAATGACGCAAACAGCATAATACTACATCTCCTAAAACTAACTTCACATAACATAACTGACTTGGCCAGATTGGCTGTTTAGACTGGATTGAACGCCATAATAAATCCAAAGGAGTAATTTATGAAGTTATATGTCATACCAGGAACTTGCGCCGTTGTACCGCACACCGCCCTCGAATGGACGGGCGCAGATTACGAGCTTAAGCTGTTAGATCACGATTCGGTCAAATCAGAAGAATATCTACGTATCAATCCGCAAGGCGCGGTGCCAGCCATCGTCGATGGCGACATTATTATTACCCAAAACATCGCCACCCAAGTCTATATCGATGCCAGTTATCCAGATGCCAATATCTTTGGCTCAGATACCTCGCCAGCTGGTAAAGGGCAGCTAATGCATTGGCTAGGGTTTTTAAATGCCGATCTGCATAAAGCCTTTGCCCCGCTGTTTGGCCCTGATGGCTTCATTGAAGGGGATGATGCACAAGAAAGCTTAAAACAAAAGGCCAAAGAAAAAATCGCCCATTTGCTTAGACTGCCCAACGAGCAGCTCGGTAAAACCGACTATCTAACAGGCAGCAAAACCACGGCTGATATTTACTTATACATCACGTTAACGTGGGCGAAAAAGTTTAAGATTGATCTATCTGACTATAAAAACCTTGATGCCTTTGTCAAACGTATTGAAGAAGATAAAGGTTTGACCGCCGTCATTGAGCAGCAAGGCTTAGAAAAAATCAAAACACTTGAGATTTGATTTTATTAATGCTTTGAGCGTTTGCAAAAACCTTTCTAACCTTAACCTTTCTAGCCTTTAGAAGGGTTTTTGCTTTTATATCTATAAAAATATTATCCTTTAAAATAACATTCATGGCGCAAAAACCAAGCGCTAAAATTCGTTAAAGCGATAAAGTCACGGCACTAAACATCTTTATACTTGTCAGCCAGATATAGGCTGTGTCAGTATTAGCCTCTTTGAGACATTTTAAATTGATAATTAATAGCAGTAAGTTAGGAGTTGGCCGTTATGAGTGAATCAGCAGAGCAAGGTTCGGATAAAAGCTCGGATAAAAATAACAGTAAAGACTACCGTTATTTGGTATTTATTGGACGTTTCCAGCCGTTTCACTGCGGGCATAAGGCAGTGGTCGATGAAGCATTAAAACGTGCCGATAACGTCATTATGCTGATTGGTTCTGCCAACCTGCCTCGTAGCTTGCGTAATCCATTTAGTGTCGATGAACGCGCGGCGATGATAAAGAATGCCTACTCGCCAGCAGAAGCGGCGCGAATTCACTGCGCCGGTCTCGACGATGCGCTCTACAATGACACGCGTTGGCTGCAATATGTGCAAGCGGGCGTCAAGTCGGTCACAGGCGATTTAGAAGGCGATATTGGGCTGATTGGTCATTCAAAAGACAGCTCATCTTATTACTTGTCCTTATTCCCAAATTGGGCGTCGGTTTCTGTGCCCAATTATCACAATTTATCCGCGACCCCTATTCGTGACAGCTACCTAATGGGCGCCACGCCAACGCCTGAGCGCACCCCTGAATCAACCCGCAACGTTCTCAATGACTTTAAAAAGACTGATATTTATCAAAGCCTGCATGAAGAAGCCGATTTCGTCGATAAATATAAAAGACAATGGGAGTCTGCGCCTTATCCACCAACCTTTATGACCGCTGATGCGCTCGTCGTGCAATCAGGGCATATTTTATTGGTTGAGCGCCGCAGTATGCCAGGACGCGGGCTATGGGCATTACCGGGTGGATTTTTGAATCCAAAAGAAACCTTATTTGATGCCTGTATCCGCGAGCTACGCGAAGAGACACGCTTGAAAGTGCCTGAACCGGTACTACGCGGCTCTTGTCATAGTCAGCATACCTTTGACGACCCGTATCGCTCGGCGCGTGGTCGTACGATTACTCAAGCTTTTTATTTTCAGCTTAAAAATGACCCAAAAGGGTTGCCAAAAGTCAAAGGTGGCGACGATGCAGCTACCGCGTTTTGGCTACCGCTTGCAGAGCTTGATGCGACCATGATGTTTGAAGACCATTATGCGATTATCACCAAAATGGTTGGCTTGTAGATCTTTATCAGGCGACTATGCAATTTTTATTAACCTTTTTTCACGCTAGCGCCGATAGACGGCAATGGCTCACCGCTGCAGCGGTTATTAAAAAACAGCTGCGGCATCTCAAAGCAGAGGAGTTCTGTGATGTACACCAGCAATCTAAACAATTTAATCTTAAATAGCGACAGCTATAAAACCTCGCATTGGGTGCAATATCCAAGCGGTAGCGAGTATCTATCAAGCTATATCGAAGCGCGTAAAGGTGACTACGATGTGGTGTTTTTTGGCTTGCAAGCCTTTATCAAAGAATACTTAAGCACGCCGATTACCCATCAAGATATCGATGAAGCCGAAACGGTGATTCAAGCCCATGGCTTGACCTTTAACCGTGCTGGCTGGGAGCTGTTAGTCGATAAGCATGGCGGCTATCTGCCACTGCGCATCGAGGCCATTCCTGAAGGCAGCGTCGTTCCAGCATCCAATGTGGTCTGTCAAATTATCAATACTGACCCTGAGTTCTATTGGCTACCAAGCTATGTCGAAACGGCATTACTGCGAGCGATTTGGTATCCCTCAACCGTCGCTAGCGTCTCGCACTATTGCAAAGGCATCATTCGTCAGGCACTAGAAAAATCTGCCGACAATACTGAGTCGCTGATTTTCCGCTTGCATGATTTTGGTTCGCGCGGTGCTTCTAGTCAAGAATCTGTCGCCCTTGGTAGCCTTGCGCATTTGGTGAATTTTGCTGGAACCGATTCAATGACGGCCTTGGTTGCCGCCAGCCGCTGGTATCACATGGACAAAGAGATGGCAGCCTTTTCTATCCCTGCTGCTGAGCATAGCACTATGACCGCGTGGGGACGCGACGGAGAAACCGCCGCCTTTGCCAATATGATTGAACAGTTTGGCGGTGCTGGTAAAAGTTTTTCTGTGGTATCTGACAGCTATGATTTATGGAATGCCATTGATAATATTTGGGGCGGTAGCCTAAAAGACGACGTCAAAAATATGGGCGGAACTTTGGTTATCCGTCCAGATAGCGGCGATCCGGCAAAAGTGGTGCGCGAAGCCTTAGAACGCTTGGCGGTAAAATTCGGTACGACGATTAATAGTAAAGGTTATAAAGTGCTGCCCGACTATGTACGCATTATCCAAGGCGACGGTATCAGCCCGCAAAGCTTGGGCAAAATCATTGATGTGGTTTTAAACGCAGGTTTTAGTGCCGACAACATCACCTTTGGCATGGGCGGCGGCTTATTGCAGCAAGTCAATCGCGATACCATGAGCTGGGCGATGAAAGCCAGCGCCATCTTTATCGATGGCGTATGGAAAGATATCTATAAAGACCCTGTCACCAGTCGCTCAAAACGCTCAAAAAGAGGCCGTTTGGCACTCATAAAAAATAGCAAAGGCAACATAGATACCATTAAAGCGGATAATTTAACGTCAGCTGCAGATAACCTACTACGCGATGTATATATCGATGGTAAATTACTTATTGAAGACAACCTCACTACGATTCGGGAGCGTGCAGGATGGTAGCTACTAAAAAAATGCAAAATAAAATAACCGCTGCTGCCAAGGACGTGCTGCTTGCTCCTGTTTACCTTTATCAAGGGCACAAAATCAAGCGTGATACCGTACGCCTACCTGAGCCAAATGGCGAGCGTCATGGACAGGTTCAGCTCAATAACTTGCCTATTACCTCAAAGGGTAAAAGCAATAATATATTGAACCTGATGGTCGTTGGTGATTCGGCAGCGGCTGGCGTCGGTAGTCAAACCCAACAAGAGGCGCTGGTTGGTCATTTGATACCTATTTTGACTGAGCAGCCTGCTATCCAAAGCGCTTTTGATACCTTAAACTGGTCGTTGCAAGCGACCACGGGTCATACCAGCTTTGATATTTTGCGCAGGCTTTATGTGTTGCCTGCACCGAGCCAACCTATTGATGTGATGGTATTAAGTGTCGGCGTTAATGACACCACCTCCAAAGTCTCTGCGGCTCAATGGCAACAGCAGATTGAAAATATCATTGCTATCGCCCAGCGTAAATTTGGCGTACGCGAGCTGGTTTTTTTAAGCTTACCGCCGATGGCACAAATGCCTGCAATACCTGCGCCATTGAATAACTTCGTTGGTGCCAAAGCCGCTATCCTTGATAATAGCTTGCAGCAAATTTGTGCCGCTCATGACAATGTCACTTATATGGCAACGAACTTTGCGCGCATGATAGAAGAACACTCTAACGGCACGCCGATCGATATCAGAGTGATGTTTGCCAGCGACGGCTTTCATCCAAGCAGTTTGATGTATGGCTATTGGGCGCAGCAAGTGGCAGAATTGATTGTGAAGTTGCTAGATTCGTCGACTACTAAGTTAAGTAGCTGAGTAGTGCAAATACTTAACATTAAAATTTAGATAAAAAAAACCGCTGAATAGTCAGCGGTTTTTTATTGCTTAGCAAAAGACTGCTTCGCGATATGTATTTACACCATAAGTATAAATTATTCAGCAGAATCAGCCGCTTTCTTACTACGGCCACCAAACGCACCAAAGCGTTTGTTGAAGCTTGCAACACGGCCTTCAGTAGAGGTTTTACGTTGTTCGCCAGTATAGAATGGATGCGACGCACTTGAAATATCAAGTGGGTAGTATGGGTATTCTTTACCTTCGTATTCACGAGTGGCTTTGGTGTTAACGGTTGAGCGAGTTAAGAAAAACACGTCAGCGTTGGTGTCATGGAACAAAACTTCTTGGTAATTAGGATGGATATCTTTACGCATAATAAACTCTCTATGTCCGATGTATGGAAAGCACTTTTGCTTAATGGCATTTTGACTATCAAGCACGCTCACATACGTAACTGAGGCACTAAGGACATCTATCAGTCTGGCAATTACGTCACTGGCTTATTCCAGCACCCAACACCACACCGCTGCTCACTTAGCCTTTCCCCAGCGGGAAAATCAAACCGCGATTTTAACGGTTTTTGCTACTCGATGCAAGCCGCTTCTACGATAAAACCATGCCATGAACTCGACTTAACGCCATTATGCTGAGTCAAAAAACCACATAAATAATCATAAAAAAGCAGCCACGCTAGCTGCCTTTTTTATGGAAAACTTATTTTTGGAAAACTTATTTTTGGAAAAATGGAAACTTATTTGGTTTTTACGATATGCCAAACGCCAAGTTTGTTGTCGCCATCTTTATCGCCAACCTTGGTATCATTGGCATAAAAGTATAACGGTTTACCATTCATCGCCCATTGATATTTGCCATCTTCACGTTTAAAGGCGGCAAACTGTCCTGACGCTTTGGCATTACTTGGTGCCAAAAACGCTGGCCAAGCAACCAGACAAGCTGAGCCACATTCTGATTTATTCATAGAATCTTTATCAAAGGTATATAAGGTCATATGATTGGTTGCATCGACCAACATACCGTTTTTACTGGCAACTGGAGCGGTATTTTTAGTGGTCGCTTGCACCTCATGCATGCCAGAATCATCCTTGCCCAGCATATTGTTAAACGTAGAACAGCCGCTAAGCGCTAATGCACCAGAAATGACAGATAACATAAGTATATGTTTCATAATAACGTCCTTGTTAATAGTGGTTTTTTAAATTGCTTCTTTTATATGGTTTCTTGTGGTCTGCAATCCTATACCTTAAAGCAAAAAACGGCTTAAAGCTGACCATAAGTATTTTTACTATAGCACAGACATAAAATCAGTTATTTCTCGCATCATATAAATTTACAAAAGCACATAAAGTTTACAAATTAAATAAAGTTTGCTCTTCAATTTTTTAAAAATGCTTTTACAAAGCTGTGTTTTAGTCGCTCCTTGTTTGCCGTCCTTTGACAAAACTTATGCATCTACTTACGTTTTTGCCATGCTAATTTGAGTAATTTTTTCGTAGAATAAGACACCTATATTAAGAATTACTACACAATAAGAAATATGACTATAGCGGTTTAAAATGACTGTTGAACTTAGGGTTCGCTGTACGCATATCGGTAGCCTTGCATCAAAAAAACACGCATTAGAAAAACACGTTATTTAACATATAAGTGCGGCGAATATAAAAAACTTGAGAAAAGAAACTTAGCAACGAATTATTTCACAAAGACGCCGAGCCATTCCTACTAATTGAAGATAGGAATGCGACTAAGGATATAACAACGACAATGACTCATTCTGTTATGAACAATCAAGTGCCTGCTAGCAAACGGGTTGGTATTCTCGGTGGCGGTACAGCGGGTGCAACCATCGCGATTCGCCTTGCGGCATTGGGCCTTGAGACGTATTTATTTGAAAAAAACACCTCGCTAATTGACGGGCCGCCGATGTGTCATTTGCATGCCGGTGGCAACCTATATCGTGAAATACCTGATGAAGATTGCGTTGCCCTGCTCAAACAATGCATCGATATTCTGCGCCTTTATCCTTATACCATTGATGTACGCCCGACGGTATTTGCGGTGCCGACGCGCGATGAAGGTTTGCCTGAGGATTTATTACCGCGTTTAGATATCTTGACCGACGCTTATCGAGAGCTTATCGCCGAAGATGGTAATAATAAAGTACTCGGCGAACCTGAAAACTACTATCAATTATATAGCCACGAGCAACTGATTGCCTTATCTGAGCGCGAGCAAGTCGCGGTGCCGCGCACGGTTGATGAATGGATGATACCAGTTGCTAAGTATTTGGATTTAAACAAGGTTAAATTTCCGCTGATTGTCGTGCAAGAATATGGCTGGAATATCTTCCGTTTGGCAGCTTCTGCACAAGTGGCTTTAGAAGGCTATGAGCACGCGCATGTCTTTACCGATACGCAGGTTAATCAAGTCATGCCAGTTGATTGTGAAAACTGCTCAAACGCTGACCATCATGTGACCAGATGGCGCATTGATTATCAACAAGCAGCGCGCTCTGATACTGAGACCGAATTTGAAGCCAAAACGGATTCTATCGAAGTTGATTACTTAATCAACGCTTGTGGTTTTCGTACTGGCATCATCGATGATATGGTCGGGGTCAAAGTCACGCGTATGGTCGAGTTTAAATCGTCTTATATCACTCATTGGGACGATACGGGCGGACAGATTCCTGAAATTATCGTCTATGGTGAGCGCGGTACCCCTGAGGGCATGGCGCAGCTAACGCCCTACCCTGATGGTTATTTTCAGATACATGGCATGAGTAAATTTATCACCCTATTTGATGATGGTTTGGTTGCTTCTAACAAAAATAGCGCGCAACCGAAATTGCCATCGCAATATTTGCACTATATCGAGGACGGCTGGGATAAAGCGCCACTACAAGCGCGCAGCCAGCAAGCGATTGATTACGTGGCTGAATTCGTTCCAACCTTTCATAGCGCGCGTACAGTTGGCAATGCCTTATATGGCGGGCAGCAAATACCGGGGCAAGACGATACGCTGCGCGTTGCCGATGTGAGCTTATACTCTAATATTCGCTATGCGCGGGCAGAAAACGTCAAAGCCTCATCGACGCTGATTGCTGCCGATCAAATCGTTGATGAATTGACGACGCTTGGTTTGGTTGCTGATGAGGCGCCAGAAAACCGTCAGCGTTATGCGCATGAATGGGCGTATTTGGCACAAAATAATAGCGAAGCAATTGATAAGGTCGCGCGTCATTTAGCGCAAGAGCGCAGCTTTCCAATGGCAATGGCGGGCGTAAATCATAGTATTCATGAGACTAATTAAAATGATTTAAATGTTAATAAAATCAAAGCAAAAAAGAGAGCAAGGCTTAATGTTAGCCTTGCTCTCTTTTTTATATTTAGTTATTGATAAAAATACCTGCTGCTAGTTTCCCGCCATTTTCTCAGTATCGACGGCGTCATCTATTTTTACAACGGTTTTTAGCATGGCAATCGCTTCGCCAATGGTATTACAAACGACCAAACGCTCAAGGTCTTGTTGCTTCATAAAGCCTTGCTCAGCGGTGTATTGTAAATGTTCAATCATACAGTCATAAAAACCATTGATATTAAGAATAATCATCGGTTTTTCGTGCTGATATAGCTGACGCCAGGTGGCGATTTCCATGATTTCTTCTAGCGTCCCAAGCCCGCCCGGCAAGGTAATAAAGGCATCGGCATACTCTGCCATCACCGTTTTACGGGTGTGCATGGTATCGGTCAAATGCAGGCGCGTCAGCTGCTCATGGGCAATTTCGTGCTTGAGCATAAAGGTTGGAATCACGCCGACCGCTTGTGCGCCACCTCGGATGACCTCATCAGCGACTGCGCCCATCAGCCCGATGCTCGCTCCGCCGTAGACCAAACCCATGCCATTATCGGCAAGCGCACTGCCAAGCTCACGCGCCGCCTGCTCATAAACGTCATTATTGCCCAAACGCGAGCCACAATAAACCGCGACCAGCGGCATGGTTAGCGCTGATTTATCCACTGCTTTTTCAATATTGGTAATGTCTTGACTGGTAATAACTTCATAAGTGTCATTGTTAATTTTCATTTGCATAGAGTTTCCTTAATTTTATATACATTGTTCTTATTAAATACTTAGCTATTAAAACACGTTTATTCATGCATAGTAGTTTATTGATATGTGTTATTTGGTCAAAATACATACTGCTTAATCGATAATAATTAAAATATTGCTGAAAAATAGCGCTCAAAATATACAACGTCGAGCTCGCTCATAGAACTTAGAAGTCATTTTCGCCTACCTTCCTCACTAAGATTTATTTTACCATAAGCAGTGTTACTGCAAAGTCATCATGCGGTGATCACCCAGTTAGGCTATAAAGTAAGCAACCAATCACGGCTTAATGACCGCACGCTTATGTTTAAACACTTATGTTTAAACGCTGAGCGCCTAGCAAGCATTTTTATTTACCCAAAACACTGACTGATAAAAAAACTTTTACTCATAAAAATGACAAAAATACATGAAGGTTAAACCATGGAAAATCCGCACAATCAAACAGATATTTATGCCCTAAGCATCATGACTGAGCGCAATCGAGCATTGGCAGCGACCGTTTATCGCCCTAAAGATAAAGTGAAAGCCGCAGTCATGATCGCACCGGCTACTGGTATCAAACGCCAGTTTTATCATAATTTTGCCACTTATTTAGCAGCAAGCGGCTTTGGGGTCATAACCTTTGATAACGAAGGTATCGGCGAATCACTTAGCACCGATTTGGCAAAATGTGATGCCTCTTTAATCAGTTGGGGTCGCCATGACATGCCAGCCGTCCTTGATGCCTTGCAAGACGAATTTAATGATGCCACTTACCATTTGATTGGCCATAGCGCCGGTGGGCAATTAATTGGTTTGATGCCAAACTATAAGGCACTTACCTCAGTATTTAATGTTGCTTGCTCATCAGGGCAAATCAAAAATATGGACATGCCTTATAAGCTCAAAGCGATGGGTTTTATGGACGCCTTTATTCCGCTCACCAACTTGACGCTAGGCTATACGCCAGCGGATAAAATCGGCATGGGTGAGCCACTACCACGCGGCGTCGCTCGTCAATGGCGCGAGTGGTGCAACGGCGCAGGCTATATTAAAACCGCGTTTGGCAAAAGTATTCATACCCATTTTTACGATGAGATTGATATGCCTGCGTTGTGGCTCGGCTTTAGCGATGATGAAATTGCCAATAGCAAAAATATCGATGATATGATTCGCGTCTTTAGCAAAATGCCAGTCGAAAAACGCTATTTTGACCCCGAAGAATTTGGCTTAAATAGTATCGGTCATATGCGCTATTTTAGTAGCAAAACCAATGCTAAAGCCCCGCAGCTTTGGCAAATGGCAGTCGATTGGCTAGCCAAGCAGCAATAAGTTTTGTTTAGGGCAGTCGTTTAAGCGCATGCCTTTCAAGCGCAAGTCTATTTAGTCTTGCGTGATTTTTGCTGCTTGTTCTGCTTGCACACGCTTGGTCAACGCAGAATACAGCGACGGCTGCATATTATGAATGTTGCCTAGCATCCATTTTACGTAGCTAATTGGCACGTCTTTAATCAACGTACCCTTATGTTTGCCAAAGGGCATTTTGCTCAGTGGATTGGCTTTATTGGCGATAGCGTGGGCTGCTGCAAAATCTGTCGGCGCAATCTCTAGGCGCTCGCAGCAGGCCTGATATAGCAGATAACACATGCGCGCATCTCCCAGCGCATCATGAGCAGCAATCGTTATTTTACCTGCCTCGCCTTTACCTAATAATTGCTCGATACATTTCGACTGCCCATAGGCGCTCCATTCTGGAAAGGCCACGCGCGCCAGCCGCACCGTACATATCAGCTTAGTAGTCGGACTACCAATCACCCGCCAATCAAAGCGTACATTATGGCCAATCAAATACTGCGGCAACTCAAATTGCTCAAGCTCAAAGCGCTCAAGACCGGCAACATCGTCATCGGTGATACCATGGATTCTAATCACGACGGGCGATATCGAGCGTCCACTATTAAAGTATTTCATCCACTCAAATCCTGTCGCTACATTGATCGTCGCCACTTGAATCGGACGCGGATCACGGCCTTGGTCGGTTTCGGTATCGATAATCAGCGCAGTGTCAGTCATAAAGATTTGGCCATCGTTATTTAAAAATAGGTAGCAATAACAGTTTTCTATATATACCTAAAAAATAGGTGATTTTTAAAAGCAACAATGTATTTATGGGGATAAAAGCTAAAGATAACAATGGTATACAAAGAATAGCGGCGATAGCTCTTATACTGTCTATGAGCGTTAATTTAAAAAAGAGATATCAATGCTAGCAGATGGCAATAATCCGCAGCCAAGCCCAAGTAGAGAGCCAAATCTTTTACGCCGTGTACTAAGTGTACTCATCAAGGCGGCGGTGTTACTGATGCTGTTATTTGTCTTTGATAGGCTCTTACCCAGTATCAGCAAGCAAACTCAGTCGTTTGTACTGGCAAAATGGCAACAGCTTAGTTTATTACAACAAGCATTACCGACAGAAAATAGCTTACCTAGCCCACTGCCCGAACAACACTTAACGGATACATGGGGCGCGGCGCGTAGCCAAGGTCGCTCTCACGAAGGCATCGATATATTTGCCAAGCGCGGTACGCCGATACAGGCAACGACGCAAGGCATCGTCAGCAAAGTTGGCGAAAATAGCTTAGGCGGGCGCGTGGTGGTCATCATTGGCCCGGGCGGCGCCGGCCATTATTATGCCCATTTAGAGGATTATGCCGATATCAGCCCGAACGACTGGGTCAATGTTGGCGATATCATTGGTTACGTCGGCGACAGCGGAAATGCCAAAGGCACGCCGCCGCACGTCCATTATGGGATTTATATCAATGGCAGCGCGGTCAACCCTTATCCACTTTTGCAAAAGCCTGAAAGCTAGCGTTTGAATTTTTGGCCTTTAAAACCTGACCCCTTTAAAAATAAGACCTTAAACTTCCAATATAAAATTTAACGGCCCATCATTGATACTTGCCACTTGCATATCAGCGCCAAACTCACCAGTTGCTACAAGGGGATGTTGGGTTTTGGCATAAGTAATTAGTTGCTCGAACAATACCTCTGCAGCATCGGGTGCCATCGCGCCGCCAAAGTCAGGACGGCGACCTTTATCGGTTTTTGCCATTAAGGTAAATTGTGACACCAATAATAAACCGCCGCCTACCTGCTGGACATTTTTATCCAATTTACCAAACTTAGCAGGATCATCGTCATTCTCAAAAATGCGATAAGTAAGGATTTTATCAATCATACGCTGCGCATTTTGCAAGTTATCCTCATGACCCAAGCCAATATAGGCCAAGATTCCATGCTCAATCGCACCAACGCAGTGCGCATCGACAGTGACGCTAGCGCGCTGCACCCTTTGTATCAGTGCTCTCATTTACAGCCTTCCTTATTTATAAATCGCTTACAGTTTATGGTCATACAATCATACCCTGACCATGATAAAATACCGCCATTAACTTGCCTATTAATAATTACATCGAATCCTGTTTTGGTAACCTCATTATGAATTTATTTGCCACCCTTCAACAATTTGTACCGCAGCAGCAGCTGAGTAAAGTCGCTGGACGTCTGGCCGCCAGCCGCCACCCTTATGTCAAGCGTGCGTTTATCCGCAGCTTTGCTAAAGCTTACAATGTCAGCTTAGACGAATACGAGCGCCAAAGTTTCAATGCTTATGAAAGCTTTAATGACTTTTTTACCCGTGAGCTAAAAGACGACGCGCGTCTCATCGATAGCCGCGCAAATGGAATTGTTAGTCCTGCCGATGGCGTTATCTCGCAATTAGGGCAAATCCGCGACCATAAATTACTGCAAGCCAAAGGTCGTCATTATGACATCGGTCAACTACTCGCTGATAGCGAAGATGGCAGTTATTTTGCTGATGGTAGCTTTGCCACCGTATATCTCGCGCCGAGTAACTATCACCGCGTGCACATGCCATTTGCTGGTACCTTGACCAAGACCCGTTATATACCGGGTACCCTATTTTCTGTCAATAATGTCACGGCGGCAAACGTGCCGGATTTATTTGCTCGTAATGAGCGTTTGGTCTGTTTATTTGACACAGAGTACGGCAAAGCGGCGGTGGTCATGGTTGGAGCGATGATTGTCGCTGGTATCGAAACCGTCGCGACGGGTAAAATCAGCCGCACTGAGGATATCCAAGAAATGGTTCACAATATGAGCTTTGCCAAAGGCGATGAGCTTGGACGCTTTTATTTAGGCTCAACGGCGATTGTGGTTCTACCAAAAGGCGCAAAAGCCGATTGGCAAGACAGCTTAAAAGCCAACAGTATGGTAAAAATGGGACAGCTATTAGGTGTTGCGAATAAATAGCAGTTGTATAAAGGCTCTAAAAACCTCTACGTATAAGCCTAGTTAAGCCACTCAGCTTAGCTAGGTTTTTTATTAGACGCATTCAATCTAATACCGAAAGTGCTTGTGAATAGGATACGCAAATAAGATGTTTTCTTCTTGCGTTCCGCGTCCGATGTTATGAATAATCAACGGCGAGCCATCAGCGGCGACTTTATTAGAAACGATGCCCATATGCGGTAAATTGCCGTTTGGCAACCGCCACGTCACTATATCACCGGCTTGAAAGCTAGATTTATCAGTGGTAGATAATGTTTGACCATGACGGGCAAAAAACACCTCAAGATTTGGCACACGGCGGTGATCGATATTTTTATCGGTTGATTTTAGTCCCCACGTCTTTGGATAGGCCGACCAATTGGACTTCATATCGTGATTGACCAATTGCTGTAAATCGATATTTTGCAAGCGGTAAGCCCGTACGACAACATCGGTACAAACGCCGGTTTCTATCGGTACATCGCCACGCGGAAAATCCAGCTGACGATAGGTAGGGTCATAGCTGGTGGTCACACCTATCTGTTTTTTGGCATCATAGGCCAATTTATCGCCATTACCAACAGACTCGGTCGCCTGCGCCAATTGCGCTAAACTTATACCAAACCCAACAATTAAAGTTGTGCCCAAGCACGAGCAGTTAACGACCGAATTCTTTGTGGCTGTTTAAGCAAATTATTCCAAGCCAAGCAAGTGGCATCGACAATAGCCTCATAACTGTCATAACAACGATTAGATAGCTCATTTTGCTTAAGGTACAGCCATACTCTCTCAGAGGGATTGAGCTCAGGTGAATAAGGCGGTAGTTTAAGCATAGTGACATTAGCCTGATTCAAGCTTGGTTGATGCCATAATGCGCCGTCCATCACCACCACCGCATGACGTCCTTTTGGAACGGCTTTACTAATCTCTTGCATATGCAATAACATGGTGTGTTTATTAACGAAAGGCAGTACTAAGCCGACAGCCTTCTTTGTCGCTGGACAAAAGGCACCAAACAGATAAGCGGAATGAAACTGTTGCTGTTTGATCAGTCGAGGTCGCCCACCGCGATAGTGCCAAACTCTGGTCAATGAGCCTTGTTGTCCTATTCGAGTTTCATCTTGAAACCAGATGTCCACTTGATCTAGGCTTACCTCAGTAGGCAGTGACGCCTTAACCTGTGCTATAAAGTTTTTTTAAAAGCGTCTTGAGCTTGTATGTCGGCTTTTGGATGCTGACTACGAGCACTTATCCAACTCATATCAATACGCTTG
>NZ_LXWA01000042.1:0-132074 GCF_001652315.1 Psychrobacter sp. SHUES1
AACGAGAATACCAATGGCCTTATCAGAGAGTACTTGCCTAAGGGTTGTGACTTTAGACAAGTCTCTGATAATGAAATACAGGACATTGAGAACAAACTAAACAACAGACCAAGAAAACGATTAGGGTTTAAGACGCCTATGCAGGCGTTCTATAATATTAATTAGCGTTGCACTTGGTGTGTTAATCTAAGTTATAAATTTATGGGTTTTTATAATTTAATCATGCTCTGCGATGCTAAAGGCTAAGCGCCGCTTGAATTATGCTAAACTAGGCTAAAAATAATCGTCCGTTAAACACCAAAGGCGGGCGGCACATCATTTTAAAAACTACTGATAATGATAACTTTTAGGGCAAGCTTATGAATAATCCCAATAATAGCAATCGTGTGGTCATCAACCTCGACGGCGGTCTTGATGATTTGGATGACGATGATATTACCTTACCCAGTCTGCCAGCGCACTCGGTGCCTATCATCGAGGAGTCTGAAGATACTTCACTTACCGATACAGCGGCAGACCTACCACTAGCGACGCTGATTATTGAGACAGAAAAACAAAGCCCTGCTGCAAATACTATAGAGGGTACTGTAGAAACAACGGCAAAAAGTGCTACAAATACTGCTGCGTCGCAGTCTACAACTTCAATTCCTACGATGCCTTTGCAAGATCATCTGGGCGATAGTGCGAGCGTCACCTCTAAAAATAATAATAGCAGCGCTATTGATAAAGCAAAAACTGAGTTACAGCAGCCGACAACAGCGCCAGAAGAGTCGCAACAGTCAGAACAGACTGAGGAAAATAAGAAAAAAGGCAGCTGGTTTAATCGCATGAAGACGGGGCTGAGTAAGTCACGTAAAAATCTTGCCGAAGGGATGGTTAGTATCCTTATCGGTGGTAAAGAGATTGACGATGAGCTCTTAGAAGAAGTGGAAGACCAGCTGTTGGTGGCTGATATCGGTGTCAATGCAACCAATCGTATTATTAAGAGCCTGACTGAACAAACCGCCCGTGGCGATTTGATTTATGCCCATTCATTATATAAAGCACTGCAAACTGAGCTGGTCGATATCTTAACGCCAAAAGTTGCGCCATTAGTCATCGATACCAGTAAAAAGCCCTTTGTTATCTTGGTAGTGGGCGTCAATGGTGTTGGTAAAACGACGACTATTGGTAAACTTGCTAAGCGCCTGCAAGGTGAAGGAAAATCCGTCATGTTAGCGGCTGGTGATACGTTCCGTGCCGCGGCGACTGAACAGCTACAAATTTGGGGTGAGCGCAATCACATTCCTGTCGTTGCTCAAGGTCATGGTTCTGATAGCGCCTCTGTTATCTTTGATGCGATGCAATCTGCCAAAGCAAAAAATATCGACGTGTTAATCGCTGATACGGCAGGGCGCTTGCAAAATAAAACCCACTTGATGGCCGAGCTTGAAAAAGTCGTGCGCGTGATGCGTAAAGCTGATCCAAGCGCGCCGCATGAAGGCATGATTGTCCTCGACGCTGGCACGGGTCAAAACGCCATCAATCAGGTCGAGTTATTTAATGAAGTCGTGCCATTAACCGGTATTACCATTACCAAACTAGACGGTACGGCGAAAGGTGGTGTGGTGTTCAATATCGCTGAAACCACGGATGTGCCGATTCGTTATATTGGGGTCGGTGAGTCGATTGATGATTTGCGCGCCTTTAGTCCAAAACAGTTTGTCGCCGCTTTATTTGAGACTGACGATAAAGAGTAGCGCTCTATAGGTTTTTTACAATAAGTAAGTGTCAAAATTATGAGTGTTTAGAGGAAGGAATAATGATAGTCACCATCGCAGCGGTTGAGTCGCACCAGTTGGCGTTGATTGCCAGTACTCATGAGCATAGCAGCCCTAAGCTGGTCGAAGTCAATTGGCTGCAGGTGGGTGATTCTTGGCACAGCTCAAAATCTATTCCCAAGCTTAAAAAGCATTATGGGCTTGTCGATGAGGATTTCACCTTTATCGCTCAAAATAACCTGAGCAAAAGCGAGCCTGCTGAGGCGTTACTTCTAGAAGCGCTTGAGCAATTAGCAGCGTATTTTAAAGGTAAGCGTCAAGCATTCGACTTGCCATTAGACATAAGCTTAGGCACTGATTTTCAGCAATGCGTCTGGCAACAGCTGCAACAGATACCGCATGGTGAAACGATTAGTTATGCCACACTGGCGCAGCGAGTCGGTAATCCTAAAGGCTTTCGCGCCGTCGCCAATGCCAATGGCAAAAACCCCTTTAGCATCATCATTCCTTGTCACCGCGTTATTGCGAGCGATGGTAAATTGGGCGGTTATACCGGCGGCTTAGATAAAAAAACATACTTGCTGACGCTCGAAGGGGCTGAGGTTAAACGCTAAGGTTTTTCTTTACTAAGCCAAAAATTCTGACTATAAGTTTTTTGGCTATTTAAAACATTTGCCGCAGCCATTGCAATCCTTCGACTTTTTAAATATCACCTTGGTCCATACGTAATAAATAGATAAAACCACCATCATAAACACCAATAAATACTCGACCCATGTACTCATCATTACCTCTCTAAAATCCGAAAATTTGTCCTGTCACCCGATAGGTTAGCCACGCCATTAAACAAGCCAATACGAATAAATAGCTGGCGATGGCGATGGTTTGTTTCAAAGAATTGGTTTCGCGGCGAATAACGGCTAGCGTGGCCAAGCACATCGGCGCGTAAACATAAAATGCCAAAAATGAAAACGCAGTAGCCAATCCCCACTGCGTATGAATAATAGGAATAAGCGTCTGATTGACCGCTTCATCGCCGATGCTACCGACCGCATATACCGTGCCAAGCGCGGCAATGACGACCTTGCGCGCGGCAAGCCCTGGGATTAAAGCAATACACATCTGCCAAGTAAAACCAATGGGCGCAAAAATTGGCTCAATCATATGCCCAAGCATGCCCGCAAAACTATAATCAATCGCTGGGTTTGTCGCGCCAATCGGGGCTACGGGAAAAGTCACCAATACCCACAATATTACCGTCAGCGCAAAAATGACTGTACCGGCTCGCATTAAAAAAGCGCTTACCTTGTCCCAAAGCTCACTGGCAATATGTTTGATATTTGGCAGACGATAAGTAGGGAGCTCCATCAATAAGGGAAATGCTGCCGCTTTTGCCGTCGTGCTATGAAAGCGTTTGAATAGCCACGATACAAACGCCGCTGAAAAAATACCGGCGATATACAATACAAATAAGGTCATACCTTGTAAGTTGAAAACACCTAGGACGGTTTGATTGGAAATCACCGCTGCAATAATCAGCGCATAAATCGGCAAACGCGCCGAACACGTCAGCATGGGCAATACCGCAATCGCCACAAAACGTTCCTTATGATCGGGAATAGTACGGGTCGACATAACCGCTGGCACCGTACAAGCGAAACCTGACAACAAAGGGATAAATGAGCGTCCAGATAAGCCTACTTTAGACAATAAATTGTCCAGTAAAAAAGCGGCGCGCGGTAAATAACCTGAGTCCTCTAGTATTAATAAGAATAAAAATAGCAGGGTGATTTGTGGTACGAACACCACGACGTAATACAGTAAGTCAGGAGCAAGTCAGTAAATTAGACTGAACACTTACCTTGAATCTATAGCGATACAGCTGATTTTAATGAGCTCATCGGCGTGTAAGCTAAACTGCGCACCGGTACTCAGTTGCACCGCATAAGGCGGCTTGCCAAACAGACCTTTGGCAACGATTTAAATAGTGGTATTGGGCAGAAAGCCTAAATCTTTGAGTCGTTGACTGATAACGCCGCCGATATCACCAAAGTGCTCATTAGCGACGATGTCATTAATAATGGCAGGCTAATGCTTAGCCAAATCGAGTAACGAGCACAGATGAGTCGCTTTAGGGTTAAGCGTATGAATATTGACGACAGTGGCGGTTGGATAAGAGGGCAGAAGGGACGTACGCATAAAGAATCCTTATCCATTCTTATATGTTAATGATAATTGTTACTGTTAAAATCGAATTATATGCCTCGCTTATTGACGATACAATACCCATAAAGGATGATACAAATAACGAAAAAAAACCAGAGAGTATGATACTGTCTGGTTTTTATTTTCTGCTACGAATAATATGGTTTTTGAAGTAAGCTAATTAAATTTGCCAAGGTTTTTTGCTGGTAAATCTTAGACTAAGCTCAGACATATTAGGCTACTGTTCAAGCTGCGCCATGACTGCATCGGTAAAGCTCACATTACTATAGACTTCTTGCACATCGTCAATATCTTCTAACATATCGATCATTTTCATCACTTTTAGCGCGTCGTCGATATTATCAATCTCAGCGCTGGTGGCAGGTGCCATAGTGACTTCGGCATTATCAGAGACAAGCCCTGCGGCATTGAGCGCATCTTTTACTTGACCGAAATTTTCCCATTCGGTGATGACCAATAAGCTTTCACCATCGTTTTCGATATCTAGCGCGCCAGCTTCCAAAGCCGCGAGCATGACTTCTTCTTCTAAGCTGACATCGTTAAAAACGATTTCACCGCGTTTGGTAAACAGATAAGCGACCGAGCCTGAGGTACCAAGATTACCTTCATTTTTGGTAAAGGCATGGCGCACTTCACTGACCGTACGGTTCAGATTATCAGTCATGGTTTCTACCAGGACCGCGACGCCGCCGACACCATAGCCTTCGTAGCTGACTTCATCCATATTGTCATTATCATCGCCGCCTGTGCCACGAGCAACCGCGCGGTTGATGGTATCTCGAGTCATATTAACTGATAAAGCCTTTTCGATGACCGCCCGCAAGCGTGGGTTTTTATCAGGGTCGGGGTCACCTTGCTTGGCAGCAGAAACAATTTCACGAATAATCTTGGTAAATATTTTACCTTTCACCGCATCCTGACGGGCTTTACGGTGTTTGATATTTGCCCATTTTGAATGGCCTGCCATATGACGTCCTTACGTTTTACGGGTTGTTTATAGTGCGTCTAAAAAGTTAGTAGGCTATGCCTTGTTAACAACTTTTCATACTTGATAATGTATTGTTATTATATGATTGTGCGGTTAATACAGTGTAATAGACCTATCGGCAAGTTAACGATATGTATGTCGTTTGGCGCGCTTTTTTGCTACACTGCTATCTTCATTGTCTTGAGCGACTACTACTTAAGACGATGAAAACCGCTAGTAAAATATTGGCAGTATTATAAACCACTTTAGCGCATTTTGACCAACCTTAGCTTGCCCATATCAGCTTAAAGCGTTCGGTTTTTTATAACCATTGATTTTGTGACTATACCGACTTTATGAAACAACCAACCGCCGAAGCCATTACCCATTTGCGTAACCGCATTCATATCATTATCGAAGGCACGGATACTCGTTTGGGTAAGCTGTTTGATATTGTATTGTTGATTGCGATTTTGGCCAGTGTTGCCGTGGTAATGCTCGATAGTGTGCTATATATGCGTTTGCAATATGGTACGCTATTTCGTTATGCAGAATGGTTTTTTACTATTTTATTTACCATTGAGTATATTTTAAGGTGGTTTTCGGCGCCCAATCGCTTTCGTTATGCGTTTAGTTTCTTTGGCATCGTAGATTTATTGTCAGTATTACCCAGCTATTTAAGCCTTGTATTTGGCGGTGTGCAGTATCTGCTCGTCATTCGCATCCTACGTATCTTACGAGTATTTCGGGTACTCAAGCTCAATACCTACATGCAGCAAGCGGGCTTTCTTGCCTCAGCACTTAAAACCAGCCAACAGAAAATCACGGTATTTTTCTTATCACTCGTTTTGCTCGTCACCATTTTTGGTTCGGTTGTCTATGTGGTAGAAGGGCCGGAAAATGGTTTTACCAGTATTCCTATCTCTATTTATTGGGCAGTGGTGACGGTTACGACCACGGGCTATGGTGATATGTCACCAAAAACGCCAATCGGCCAAGCAATTGCATCGATGGTGATGATCACCGGTTATGCGATTATTGCCGTGCCGACAGGTATTTTTACCGCCGAGCTGGCACGTAACATGCGCCCACAGCTAAACCCGATTGCCTGTCCAAACTGTGGCAAATTCGGTCACGCCGTAGGAGCGGATTTCTGCGATCGCTGCGGTCATGCATTGCACGTTTAGTATTCTATGTATTCTGCCACCAGTGGCGATAAGTCGATAATCACGCCTAGATTGACCAAATTCCAATATTGACCTGAAATGGTACGGTCAAGCATCATCGTCGTTGCTGATGGCTGAAACTGACCAAAATACTTTAACGACGTGCGCATTTGGGCAATGGCTTCATGATGGGTTTGGCTGCTGCCAAAATCAAAAGGACCTTGCTGATAAGGTTCTATGGATAAGGGTTTAAGTCCAATCTCTAACCACTCTTTATAAAATTCACCCGGCACGACTTTATCATCATCGCGGCGGATATCAAGGGCAATCAAGTCTTGCTCAAGCGCGGTCACATCGCCTTTTAAGGCATGCTTAGCAAAGCGGCGAAATAATTGTACTTCGCTGTCACTATAACTGCGGATACCACCAAAATCATAAGCGACAACGCTACCATCGGTGCGAAAGGCAAAGTTGCCAGGGTGGGGGTCGCAGTGCATACGATATAAACCAAATAGCTGTCCGGCGCTAAAATGAAACAGGCGCTTAGCGATTTTTTGCTTAACGTCGTTATCCCAAGTTGCAGCAACAGCAAGCGGATCACCCATCTCTTCGGTCAAGGTCAAAATGCGCTTGGATGAATGGCTACTGATCACTTTAGGGATAATTAGCCCTTCATCATCGGCATGAAAGGCGCCAAATACCTGTAGATTGTGCGCCTCTTTAACGTAGTCGAGCTCGTCATGCAAACTTTGGCGAATCTCATTAAACAGCTGCTCTTGTAACTGCTTACTCATATTGAGGACGCCAGCTATTTTTAGCGCCATGCGTACTTGTTTTAGATCGCTATCGCAGTTTTCATCGACATCAGGATACTGCACCTTTACCACCACCCTTTGTCCAGAGGGCAAAATCGCTCTGTGCACTTGGCCGATTGATGCCGCGGCAAATGGCGCTTCTTCAAATTGGGTAAATAACTCAGCAATAGGCGCTTTTAATTCACGCTCAACTTGCGCGCGTATTTGTCCATAAGGCATCGGCGGCGCGTCTTTTTGGAGTTTCTCTAAAGCGGTCGCGACTTCAGGTGGAAACACGTCTTTATATTGGGAGGCGATTTGTCCCACTTTCATCACCGCGCCTTTCATTTCACCAAGCGTTTCAGCGATTTGCACACCGACGTCTTGCATCAGCGCTGAGCGCGCTTCTAGACGTTTTTCTTCGTCACTTGAGAGGTGCTTTAATGAGTTTTTAGCAGCTTTACCGGCAATACTTGCGGTCATGCCAGCGAGTTTCATAAAGCGTTTTCCGGACGATTTTGCCATTCATATCACCATATCGTGGGTTGTTTTTCATGCGCTCATATTATTACTTTCATCATATCATTGCTGTTTGACTAATGTGCCAAAAGCAACTTGATCGCAACTTCAATGCTAATAGTCTTGTGCTTATTTGACGTTTTCTTTATATAGATAAAGTCATAATCTCTACGTTAACCGTCTAATTTTAAAGCATAAGTATGGGTTAGCCAATAATCCAATGCCATCTGATAACCCAAATGCCCGAGACCGCAAATCACGCCGACGGCTATATCGCTTAAATACGAATGCTGCCGAAACGGCTCACGAGCATGAACATTGGATAAATGCACCTCTATAAAGGGTTTTTGTGTTGCCAATAGCGCGTCGCGTATCGCCACTGAGGTATGGGTAAAAGCAGCAGGATTGATAATAATTGCATCTACTTGTACAGCGGTTTCTGCTAAAAGACCATAATATTGAATCTCATCGACCAGTTTGCCCTCATGGTTTGATTGGATACAAATCAGCTCGATACCGTATTTGGCGGCACGCTCGATCAAGTTTTTCTCAATATCAGCAAGGGTCGTATGGCCATAGATTTCTGGCTCACGTTTACCAAGTAGGTTAAGATTAACGCCATTGATCAGCAATAATTTGTGCGTCAACGTCTTATCATTTTGTTGTAGATTGCTATTTGCTTTTATTGGCTGAGAAGTGGTTGTCATAGTTATAGTTGGCTCTACAATTATTAAGGTAAGTGGGTTGCTATTATTAAAAATAAGCGGCGCCGTACTTTTATGACGGTGCTTTTTTGAAATTTTAAGAAAGAAAATACATCAAATATACGATGTTTTAGACCTTTATCATAACAGTTTGTCAGCATGGTTATAAAAATAACCGCAAAAACTGCCATAAGGGCTAAAAATCATATGAAAAGTCTTTATGTTGCCAAAAACCCATGCTATGATATTTTTTACGCAACAAATATTACTTGTTTGTTGCTAGCGCTGATATAAGCAAATAATATAATGCTTAGAGTATTTTGATAGTTGCTTATGTTGGTGAGGATGAATTTACTATACGCTGATTCATAAAGAGAGTAATAACAGGCTTTATGAGGCGATGATGGTATGTAAAGTAGTACTCTTACATTTTGATTTCATAATCTTCAACCCCGTTTATATGCAATGTCGCAAAGGAATTTGGGGTTAAGTGACTTTTTAGGAAGTAATATTATGTCAGCTCGTGAGCAAGGTATCGTTAAGTGGTTTAATGACTCAAAAGGCTTTGGTTTCATTCAACGTGATAGCGGCGAAGATATTTTTGTCCATTTCCGCGCGATCCAAGGTGATGGTTATCGCTCTTTAAAAGATGGCGAAAAAGTCGAGTTCAGTGTGGTTGAAGGCGAAAAAGGCCTGCAAGCTGAAGAAGTCAGAAAAGTAGAAGAGTAATCGCTACCGACATTAATGCCGTTTGGCTATAATGTCGTTACAAACTACTGATATACTACTAAGTCAAGCCCGTCTGTCTTGCCTATGTTGAATAGAACGCAGCATATTTGGTAAGTTTAGATGTTAGGCTTGGCTTTTTTATGCATGCTTGTTTTATTGTTTGTCTGCTTAGCGCAGATATGCTATTAATGGCAGGCAAATTATACAAAAGGATATTTTTTTTGAGTACTTTTAAGACGTTTACCGATTTGCCGTTATCAAGTGCCACTTTGCGAGCTGTAAATGATTTAGGCTTTACTGAATTGACACCCATTCAAGCACAGATATTACCGCATACATTGGCAAATCAAGACGCTATCGGACAGGCGCAAACCGGTACTGGCAAGACGGCAACGTTTTTATTGACTATTATGGAAGCACTGCTTAAGCGCCCCTTTGCTGCCGATGAAAAACGCTATTTGGGCGAGCCAAGAGCCGTTGTTATGGCGCCAACGCGTGAGCTTGCCCAGCAGATATTTGATGACTGTATTGCTCTGACCAAATATACTTCGCTTCACAGCGTTTGTATCATGGGTGGTACCAATTATGAAACTCAGCAGCATGAGCTTGAGCGCCAATATGTCGATATCTTAATTGCGACTCCAGGGCGTTTGATTGACTTAATGCATAAAGGCATGGTTTATCTCGATCGCGTGGAAGTGTTGGTGTTAGATGAAGCGGATCGTATGCTCGATATGGGTTTTATCCCAGATATCAAACGCTTGGTTGGTCGTATGCCGCCGAATACTGATCGTCAAAGCTTGCTGTTTTCTGCCACCTTTAACCAAGATGTGATGAATCTTGCCTATCGCTGGTTACATGAGCCAGAATTTGTAGAAATTGAGCCTGAGCATAAAACCAGTGAATTGGTCGATCAGCATTTTTACTTATTAACCGAAGATCAAAAGCTCGCCGCGGTCGAGCGTTTCATCACTGATGAGACAGTAGAGAAGGTGATAATTTTTGCCAACCGTAAAGACCAAGTGAAGCGTTTGTATCATAAGCTGCGTCAAGCGCATAAAATCGTCATGTTATCAGGAGATGTGATTCAGCAAAAGCGTGAAAAATATCTGCAACGCTTTAAAGATGGTCATGCTTCTGTGTTGGTGGCAACCGATGTGGCGGGGCGCGGCATTCATGTGGATGATGTCAGCCATGTGATTAATTATACCTTGCCAGATCAGCCAGATGATTACGTACACCGTATTGGGCGTACGGGACGCGCTGGACAAACCGGTATCAGTATCAGCTTTGTCAGCGAAGACGATGCTTTTAATATCCCAGCGCTAGAGAAGCATTTGGATACCAAGTTTCGTCTTCAGCAGTGGCAGGAATGATTTTATTAAAACAACTTTTATTTTGATAAATATTGCTGCATAAAAAAGCCCTTAACGTCATCATGATGTTAAGGGCTTTTTTATAGGGTCATGATATTTTTTATGCTGCTATTGAGCAGTTTCTGGCATAGCTTCATGAGGATGGCTATTCATTTGCTGCTCATCTGTCATATTATGCATATTGTGATTCATAGCGTTATCTGCATCATGTGGCATATCATGCATTGAGCCATTCATAGCGGGCGTCATCTCGTGCTGCATGTTGTTCATATTATGATGGGCGGTGGTCGCTGTTGTCGCTTCAGAGGAAGTATTGCTATCGGCCATCATAGCGGCGTGGCTGCCATGATTCATTTGAGCATGCTCACCATGTCCATTACCGCCGCCGTGGCCACCATGCATGCTAGCCATTATCATAGGAACAAAAGCAACCGCTAAGCCAGATAACACCATGATAGCGCCATTAATTTGTCTTAAACGCATACGGCCAATTTTTTCACGTAGCCAACCGACCGTTTCGTGGGTAGCCACTAACATCGGTACAGTTCCTAAACCAAAGACAAACATCAATGCCGCACCGCCTAGTGGATTATGAGCAACGACAGCGATAAGTAGCGCACCATAAACCAAGCCGCAAGGTAAAAAACCCCATAATAACCCTGCCGCTAAAGCACGCGGAAAGGTATTAAGTGGAAATACTTTTTGGCGAAGCGGACTAAGGAATTGCCAAAAACGCATGCCGACGCGCTCAAGTTTGGCTAAAAATGGCGCGCCAAGCATGGTGACGCCCACAAAGACCAATACCAAACCTAATAAGATACGAGGCATACTGTTGCCCGTCATCAACGGCTCTAAAACAGTGGTGCCAACAAGTCCAGCAACCAAGCCCAAAAATGCGTAACTGCTTAAACGTCCGAAATGATAGGTCGCTATCAAAGCACGGCGCTTAGCAGGGCTGACATCTTTCATCGATAAACTAAATGCCGCGACCAAACCGCCACACATGCCTAAGCAATGCGGTGAACCTAAAAATCCCATTAGTAATGCCGCAACGAGTAAAGCTGTGGTCATGGGGGTTTCTCCTAAAAATGGTAAAGGGTGAGCCTGCTTTTATCCTTGCCCTAAAGAAATGATAAAAACAGTCAGGTATAAATGAGATATAAAAGGCTAAAGGATTGAGTTTTATTGATAGATATTTGCTTTATTAAGACGATATCGGTAAAAGGTGAATCGGTAGCACTCAATCGTCGATTCTGTTGGAGTCTGCTGGATCATTGGTTTGCGGCGCTTGAGGGGTATTCTCGTTAGGCTCATGGGCTTGAATGGTTTGGCGACGCTCTTGTCGGTCATCCAAGATAATGCGCTGCGATGCATTATCTAAATCTTCAAATTGGTTTGATCGAACCGCATAGCGTATTGCCCAGATAGCGACCACGAACAGCATTAAACTTAAAGGAATTAATAAAAATATACTGAGCATGGCAAACCTCTTTCATAGCAGTTTCTTATATTATACACTTATTGCAAGTGTTATAAATGTTCTATAAAGTTCAAAAATAAGACAGTGGATAATGGGGCAATAATAGGTATCTAATGATATTAAAACTAAAACAGTAAATGCCAGCTGGCTATTGCTCAGTAGGGTTTTTAGCGACATTACCCCTTGGGGTTAATAGTTGCTGCGAGGTCACATCATTTGCTTGGCGACAGTTTGTTTGCGGACGAATGACATCACGTAAGTAAGCGGCAACTTCATAAACTGCCCGCCGCGAATGGCTTAAGTTTTGCGCTGGTTCCATCCAATCACGCCGTACCGGTAAGGGCGCATTAATTGGCGTACTATTAATGCCATTTAAAGCAAACTGTCTGCGCGCGCGCGCCATGTGATAGCTGTCGGTGATAAGGTACACATGATACAGAGGAATGCGCTTGGCAGTAAAACGCGCATTTTCACAGGTATTCATACTGGCGTTTTCGCTGATAAGCCCTTCAATTCCATGGTCAATAAGCCACTGACCAAGCCAAGGCGCTTCGGCGCCGCTCAGGACAATAGGTAGCGGCAAGTCATGATAGGCGGTAGCTGCTGTACGGGCGCGATTAAGGCTATAACTATTGAGAATAGTTTGATTGTTATTGTCATTGGTCAAGCCGCCGCCCAACACCACATAAGCGGTCGGCGGAGAACTCATGGCGGCAGGTGGCATCTTTGGTAAGGGTAAATGTGCTAAGAGATAAACCACCGCTTGCGAAAATAGCGGGGTAAACAAACTGATAAGAACGAGAATAACGGCCGTTGAGCCAAGCAAAAAAGTGGCATTAATAATACGAAACAGCTTTATCATACGCTCAGCTGAACGTAAATAAGAGCGCCATAAGCGCTTGGACCATGATCGCTTAGACCACATGCTCATCAAATCCAATAGAGCCGTCAGCATTTACCCAAACCGGCTCGCGCGCCAATTCAATCGCAAACTTCTCATAGACAATGTCAGCGATATGCTGCTGCGCTTTTGCCACATCCGCTTGCGTCGCTTGATATGGGCTGTGATTAGTCAACACTAACGCTTGCTGCTGATGGGTGAGTATTGGCGCTAACCCATGCCCCTTTAGACCAGCCTGTTCAATTAACCAGCCAGCTGCCACCTTAACCATGGCATCGGGCATTGGATAGCCAACGATGGTAGGATAGATGGCTTTTAGCGCTATAAATTGCGCTTGAGGAATAATGGGGTTTTGAAAAAAGCTGCCGCAATTGGGTAGCTGCTTAGGGTCGGGCAGCTTCTGCTGGCGAATATCTATAATCGCTTGCATGACATCAGCAGGATTGGGCTGGCTGCGTCCTCGCTGCTCGGCATAGCGCTGCGAAACCGTCTGCACATCACCGTAGCTGGCAAGGATCTTGCTGGGATCGGTATGCAGACGAAAACCAACACGCGTAATCAGCCAAGTATTGGGCGCACGCTTAAAAACACTATCACGGTAGCCAAACTCACAGTCTGCTGCTGTTAGCTGATGCCAAGTTTGGGTTGGCAGATGATAAGCACGCACGTATTCTAGGCTGTCTTCTAATTGCACACCGTAAGCGCCGATATTTTGTACCGGCGCCGCGCCAGTCAAACCTGGTATCAGTGCCAGATTTTCAAGGCCATACCAACCTTGAGCAACCGTATGCATGACCAAGTCGTGCCAGTTTTCACCGGCCATTACTTCGATATCGACATAACCGTCTGTCCGCGCTGTCACGCTAATACCGCGCATCTGTGGCCGTAAGACAATCGCATTTAGGTTTGCAGGCAATAAAACGTTACTGCCGCCCGAGAGCACGAACAATGGCTTAGTAGATGCTCCCTCTTTTCCGTAATCTGCCATAAAGTCATCAAGCTGTGCCTCATCGGTTAGTGTGACGACCACATCCGCCATAGATGCTAATGCCATGGTATTGCTATGCGACAAATCGACTAAATTATCCTGCGATATATTCACTGCAAGATTGGTTGGTGTCGCAGGTTGAGCGCTGAAATCATGGCGTAAAGCTGAGGTCATAACATAGCCTATAGGGCAAATAAACAAAAAATCATGCGGTGTTTATTATAAAGGATGAGCGGCATAAAAGTAGCAGAAATATAGCACTTTATCGCTAACTATTATTGAGTGTGGTTAAACATTTAGCGCTAAGAACTATTAAACTAAGCAGTTTTCCAACTTTCAATCCAAGCTTGTGAACTGGATTCAATACGTTCAATCACTTCTTCGAAAGCATCGGCGTCCCCTTGATAAGGGTCTGGTACATTGTCGCCGCCGTAAGTTGGGTCTTCTTCACTAAATAATGCCAGTTTGGCAAGCTTGCCATCTGTATCGCTGATACTGTCTTTTATGGCTTGTAGGTCAGCTAAGTTTTGCGCATCCATCGCCAAAATTAAATCAAACTTACGAAAATCATCAGCGCTCACTTGACGCGCGACCAGCTTATTGATGTTATAACCATGGGCTTTGGCGTGGCGCTGTGCCCGCTCATCTGGCGCATGACCAATATGCCAGTCTCCCGTACCTGCTGAATCCACTTTCATCGCCAGCCCTGCAATCGCTGCTTGCTGACGGAAAATCTCTTCGGCGGTCGGTGAACGGCAAATATTCCCCAAACAAACCACTAGAACAGAGGAAGGAGTAGACGCTTTGATTGGCATATAATGACCTTTTATCACAACAAAAAAACATGCCATCAAGACCAGCATAATAATGCGGTTGCTTAGCATGTTATCGAATAAATGAATTGGTGGTTAGCGTAACGGTTAATACCTTGAATGGCAAGAGCAGAGGTAAACAATAGGGTCACGCTAGGCAATAAATAATAGAATACTGCTGTTACTGACAGCCTTTATTCTTGCTTGTTTTTAAAGCGTTGTAAATCACGACGCTCTTTTTTATTGGGTTTATTATCAGGGCGGGCAAGATTGGCCAGTTTGCGCTGTTCGGCATAGTAGGCGCGGCGCTCTTCGCTTTCTTCAGTCTCAGAATACAGCGCTTGGGCGGCAGTTGCATTACCACGTTGGGCACTTAGCGCTTCGACAATCACAGTTTTTTCAGTCATGGCGGTGGCTGAGCCTTGGCGAATACTGAGCTCATCTCCGACAGCAATCTCTTTACTGGTTTTGACACGGCTCCCTGCATAATGGACGCGACCGCTTTCGATGGCTTCTTTGGCAAGGGTGCGGGTGCGATAAAAGCGTGCGGCCCATAACCATTTATCAAGCCGCATACGCACGGCATCCGGTTGGCTGTGGCTCGGCTGATTGTGGTTTTTATTATGTTTACTCATCAAAACCTCATAAATATCAATAAACTAAGATAATAATGGTGGTTTTTTTGGGAATTAAAAGAGTAATAAGTGATTAAAGTTTTTCAAAATGGGTTTTTATGGTGAATAAGTAAAATAAATTAACCATTGTTATGACGGTCTTGTATTGCATGAATAGGAAGTCTAGAACTTAAAAATCAATGACACCACTGTTTTTCACAAGGAATGCCGTCATTATTACCATCCATTTTTGTATTAGGACAGTGCTGTATAAAGTAAGTCGCTTCTGCGCATGAGGTCATCTGAGAACAATGTCGCCTGCCATCACACGCAAAGCTTGGCGCTACCGCTGATTGCGCTGTTAGTACTAGCTGTGACGTTACAGCTGGATTTGCTACTGAGCTTGAGGTTGAACTTGCCTCTAAATCCACATACGTTGGCGGGATATCATCCAAATCAGCCGCGGTAAAAGCAGGAACTGAAGTATCAGCCGTAACATGATTGCTAGTTGTGGTTTTAGGTTGCAGCATCTTATAACCCACGAGACCTAAAACTAGCAATAATATAAACATCAGTATCTTTTGAGTCACGGCTTATCACCTAATAATAGTCGCTGCAAATGAGTAAATACTGTCAGTAAGTGATCATTATTCATTTATCAGAGCCAGCTTTTTAATCGCTAAAAGACCGACCTGATAAATGAAAGATTACCTATGCTGTACTATATGGTGATTACTTTAAAAACAATTGATAGCCGATATTGTCATTGAGCATGGTGCAGTCATAACCAATATCAAGAAGCGCATCTTGTAGCTGGCGAGAGTTACCCTCAGAGGCTTGCAAGCCAACCAACACGCGACCTTCAGCAGCACCATGATTGCGATAATGGAATAAGGTGATATTAAAATCGTCGCCCAATTTTTCTAAAAAGGTCAATAAGGCGCCCGGCCGTTCAGGGAATACCACACTTAATAACTGCTCGTTTTCCACATGGGCATGACCGCCAATCAAATGACGAATATGAGATTTGGCGATGTCATCATCGGTTAAATCATGCGCTTCATAGCCATCGGCTGCCAATTGGTTGCTAATCGTTTGACGCTCTTTCTCACCTTCTTTTAAGGCGATACCGACAAAAATAGACGCAGGTTCCATAGAGTCGGGTGATTTTTTGCTATCGGCACGATAGTTAAACTCGGTGATATTACGGCCATGTAGGCTGCGGCAAAAGTTTAAAAACGCGCCGGTTTGCTCAGGAATCGTTACGCCAAAGATGGCTTCTTTTTTCTCACCAATCTCCGTACGCTCGGCGATATAACGTAGGCGGTCGAAGTTCATGTTGGCACCGCAGATGATACCAACGCAGTTTTTGCCCTGTAAATTGTTGGCTTCAATATATTTTTTCATGCCTGCAACGGACAAAGCACCAGCAGGCTCAACGATACTACGGTTTTCTTCAAAGATATCTTTCACCGCCGCGCAGACTTCATCATTGGTACAAGTGACCACGTCAGTCTCGACTAAAGGACCTGATGCATCGCCCTTTTGCATACGCACGATATCAAAAGGCAGCTCGCCAATTTGAGCAACGGCGACACCATCAACAAACAGTCCAACTTGTTTGAGTTTAACGCGTTCATTCGCTTCAAGCGCCGCTTTTAGTGAAGCTGATTGTTCCGCTTCGACGGCGATGACTTTGACATGCGGCGCCACTTCACCTAAAAATGCTGCCACGCCAGAAATCAAACCGCCACCGCCTACGGCAACGAAGACATAATCCATGTTGCGCCATTGCTGGGTCAATTCCAGACCAATAGTGCCTTGCCCTGCAATCACCAATTCATCATCATATGGCGGAATAAAGGTTAAACCCTCGGTCTCAGCACGATTAATCGCATAACGGTTGGCTTCATCAAAGCTGTCGCCATGCAAATCGACATTACCGCCAAGCGCGCGTACCGCATCGACTTTGATATCCGGTGTGGTGGTTGGCATCACAATGATGTTATTCAAGTCAAGCTTACGGGCAGAGTAGGCAACACCTTGCGCATGATTACCTGCCGAAGCACAAATAACGCCGCGTGCTTTTTGCGCATCGCTCAATTGGCTAATACGGTTATAAGCACCGCGCAACTTAAAGGATTTAACCGGTTGCAAATCTTCGCGCTTAAATCGAATATCATTAGCAAAACGTTGGGTCAGCTTCGGTGCAGCTTCAAGTGGTGTTTGAATGGCGACGTCATAGACGGTGGCTTGCAAGATGGCTCGTACCCAATGTGACAGCATAATGTTTCCTAAACAAAGTGAAGATGAATAAAAGAAGTGCAAATGGTTATAAATTGGTATTTAATAATAAACAGCAATAAACCAGTAAAGATAAGCACAAAAACGAAATAGATTAGCCTATGCTGATTTTCACTATCTTGCAAGACACAATTGCAAATTTCGTCGAGAGTTTATTAAAGTTTAGATGCTCATTTATGAATACATTAAAGTAAGTATGCGTAATGAGAGGGTTCAATGAGTATTTAGAATAGGTTTTACGCTAACATCGCTTAGAGCCATCGGTTATAATAAGCGCGCCTTTTACTTCCTTTATCATTTTAGCTCTTTTAGAGTAAGACGTTTATTTTTCCAAGGATTTATGATGAGTGATCAGCAAGCACAAAAGCAAGCCGCAGCCAAAGCTGCCCTCCGCTATATCGAAGATGACATGATACTTGGCGTAGGGACAGGCAGTACGGTAAATTGTTTGATTGAGTTATTGCCGACGTTAAGGCTTGCTGGCGCGGTCGCAAGCTCACAGGTCACCGAAGATAAACTACGCGCCTTGGGTATCGACATCGTCGATTTAAACTTTGCCGGTCAGCTTGATGTCTATATCGATGGCGCTGACGAGGTAAATGAACATTTGCAATTGATTAAAGGGGGTGGCGGTGCGCTCACACGTGAAAAAATCGTCGCTGCGGCTTCCAACAAGTTTGTCTGTATGGTTGATGAAAGCAAAAGTGTGCAATGCTTGGGGCGCGAATTTCCCGTACCGATAGAAGTACTGCCACAAGCGCGCTCGTATGTAGCAAGGCAATTAGCCCGTTTGGGCGGTGAGCCGGTTTATCGTGAAGATTTTGTCACCGATTATGGTAATGTGATTTTAGACACCTATGATTTGGATGTCAGTAATCCATTGGCGTTCGAACAAGAGTTAAATAATATCGTTGGCGTGGTCTGTAATGGTATTTTTGCTGCCAATCAAGCCGATGTGTTGCTTAGAGCGGGCAGTGATGGGGTGACAACTTTGACGCGTTAATGCATTATTGATAGAATTTAATGCTATAACTTATCGCTAAATAAAGTCATAAACAATAAAAAGGCAGCGCATTAAAATATGCGCTGCCTTTTTCGTATCTGTTCATCTGCTGCTTGCTGGTTTAGCAAAATATCACGATATGTTTTTAACAACCTATTTTTAGGCAGGTAGCTTAATTTTGTCTTTTAATAAAAATTCCATCAAGGCTTTTTGCGCATGTAATCGGTTTTCAGCTTCGTCCCAAACCACTGAGCGTGGATCATCAAGCATATCGTGAGAGATTTCTTCGCCGCGATGCGCAGGTAAGCAATGCATAAATACCACTTCGGGGTCAGCTTTATCAAGCAGTGATGGCGTAACTTGATAGGGCGCAAAACGGCGTGCGCGAGTATTTTGCTCAGACTCTTGTCCCATACTCGCCCAGACATCGGTGACGATTAAGTTTGAATCTTTTGCTGCATCTTGCACATCTTCGACCAAGCTCACGCAATGTGAGAAGCGCTCCATCAGTTCAGGATTAGGCTCGAAGCCATAAGGGGCAGCAACACGCAGCTCAAAGCCAAACTGATTGGCCGCTTGCATGTAGGAGGCGCACATATTGTTGCCATCGCCAACCCAAGTAACGATTTTGTTTTCGATACTGCCGCGATGCTCATAATACGTTTGCATATCAGCAAGCAGCTGGCACGGATGAAATTCGTCAGTCAGGGCATTAATAATCGGCACACTTGAGTATTCGGCAAAGGTTTCAACTTTTTCGTGGCCAAAGGTACGAATCATAATGATATCGACCATGCTTGAGATAACGCGCGCCGAATCTTCTAGCGGCTCACCGCGCCCAAGCTGCGTGTCGTTTGGCGACAGAAAGATAGCGCTGCCGCCAAACTGTCCCATACCCGTCTCAAATGAGATACGTGTGCGAGTGGATGATTTCTCAAATATCATGCCAAGCGTCCGCCCAACGAAGGGCTGATATATCTCGCCGGCATGTTGCATTTTGCGTAATTCACAAGCGCGTTTGATGAGGTTTTCTAGTTCTTGTTTGGTTAAATCAGATAGGGTCAAAAAATGGCGCAAACTCATAGTAATCCTAGCAGTCGATCACAATCGATGAAAAATCGATAAAAATGTTACGTTGTCAGTCAGTAATCATATCGCGTCAGTGCATATACTGTGGTGACAACAAACTTTTAGTATAGCGCAATTGGGCTTAATGTAAATGTTCAATTTGCCATGATTTGGCGCTGTCTCTTTTATCTGGCAAACTGTCATGATGTTCATATCTAACGATTAGGATTCTGTTATGTTTCGAGTTGGGCGCGCGCTTAGGCGGCATAGCAGCTCATAGCTAATGGTTTCAGCATGGGCGGCGACTTCATCGACGTGCGGCGCGTCACCCCACAGTAATACTTTACTATTTAACGCCACGCTGTTTGGCACAGCGCTGACGTCAATGACAATCATATCCATGGCTACGCGTCCGATGACCGCACATGGGTAGCTTTGGTTGTTGGTATCGTCAATAACAGAAACATAGGCATCAGCACTCACCACGCGTGGATAGCCGTCACCATAACCGATGCTGACTAACGCTGTTTTGGTATCTTGCATCGCAGTCCAGCGGCTGCCATAACCAATGCCGTCACCTGCGTTGACTGTTTGTAGCGCGATGATTTGGGCGCTAAATTCCATTGCTGGCTGTAAGTCCAAATCACGCGCACTTTTATCAGTGACAGGCGTACTACCGTAAAGCATGATGCCCGGACGTACCCAATCGTGATGATGCTCGGGGAAATTGACGATACCTGCTGAGTTGCACAATGAGCCTTTTACATCGCTGCTCACCGTTTCTCGTAACGTCTGTAGCATGTCGTTAAAGCGCTGGATTTGAATGGCATTTAGAGGATGAGCGCGGTCGTCGGCATTGGCAAAGTGAGTGGTTAAAATCAGCTGATAACCGGCTTTATGCAAACGTTTGGCTGCTGGAATCAGCGTTTGGTCATTAAAACCTAAGCGGTTCATGCCAGTATTATATTTTAGCCAAACCACTCGAGTGGCGCTGGTAGTCGGTGGGGTTTTTTCTAATGCCCACATTAATTGCGGCTCATGATGAATCACGCAGCTGATATCATGCTCTATCGTTAGCTGCCATTCCTTGGCGGTAAATGCGCCTTCGATGAGACCAATGGTTTTATCCCAACCTAATTGACGGGCTTCTAAAGCTTCTATCAAGGTTGCAACGCCTATACCATCAGCCTGTTGCTCGCCTTGTTGCAATGCTGGTAGGACAGCAGCGACGCCGTGGCCATAAGCATTGGCCTTGACCATAGCAAGGATTTTTGCCGTCGGTGCCAGTTTTTTAACTTGCGCCAAATTATGAGTAATGGCGGCTGGATTAATTGTGATAGTGCGCATAATTGCCTTCTTTATTGACAAAGTTATTTTTATTAGTAAAACGATTTCATTAAACAAATGATGTTATTAATAATGGGGTAAAGCAATAAAGCCAGTGCGTCATCAATTTGGCTGATGACGCACTGGCTAGTTTTATTCATAGTCGTTTTAAAGTTAAAGCTTATTATATGTATTGTTTAGTCAGCCGATTATTCATCATTCTCAAAGCTGACGTTTTGATAGTATTCTGGTGTCAGGTTAATAAAGCGGGTAAATTGCCCTTCAAAGCCTAAGCGGACGGTGCCGATAGGGCCGTTACGCTGTTTACCGATGATGATTTCAGCCACACCTTTGTGGTCTGAGTTTTCATTATAAACCTCATCGCGATAAATAAACATAATCAAATCGGCATCCTGCTCAATCGCACCCGACTCACGCAAATCCGACATGATAGGGCGCTTATTTGGACGGTTTTCTAGACTGCGGTTAAGCTGGGACAGCGCAATAACCGGACATTCAAGCTCACGAGCCAAGGCTTTTAAACTACGAGAAATTTCCGAGATTTCGCCCACACGGTTGCCGTCAAGACTAGGTACTTTCATTAGCTGTAGGTAATCGACGACGATAGCGCCAAGTTTACCATCATGATTTTTAGCAATACGGCGACAGCGCGAACGCAGCTCAGAGGGCGGCAGGGCGGTACTGTCATCGATATATAAATGCTTAGATTGCAAATGCTGAATGGCATTCATCATTTTTGCCCATTCATCTTCATTCATTTGCCCAGAGCGCAAGTGCGTCTGATTAATCGCACCCCAAGACGACAGCAAACGCATGACGATGGACTCCGCTGGCATTTCCATCGAAAATACCACCACGGGCAAATCTTCATTAAACAAAACGCCTTCTGCTAAGTTCATAGCAAAGGTGGTTTTACCCATAGACGGACGCGCCGCTACAATGATTAAATCGCCGGCTTGTAAGCCTTGGGTTTTGTTATTTAGCTCGACGAATGGCGTTTGTAAACCTATCATGCCGTCAGGATTAGACTTTAACTCTTGAATCTTATCAATGACATTGGTCAATACTGAGGTAATACCAACGGGGCCGCGTTGCTCTGCGCGTTTATTATGCTGCTCATTGATACTAAATATTTTTGCCTCAACATTGTCCAAGATATCGCTTACCGTTTGGTCTTTGGGATTATAGGCAAGGGTCAGCATGTCATTGCCCGTGGTAATGAGCTGACGTAAGGTCGATAGCTCTCGCACGCGCTGCGCATAAGCGGTGAGATTAAACAAGGTAGCAGGACTTTGGCTTAAAATATCGGCCAAGTAGCTGTCACCGCCGGCACCTTTAAGCAGTTTCTGTGCTTCCAACCAATCATGCACCATGACCGTATCGTAAGGCTCGTTGACCGCTGCCAAATGCGCAATCGCATCAAAAATATACTGGTGACGCCCCGCATAAAAATCGTCTTTGGTGACGATATCTGCAATCTTATCGTATGCCTCTTCGATACTCATCAAAGACGCCAGTAAGGCCTTTTCAATATCAATATTGTGCGGCGGTGTCTGATTGAGTAAGTCGTCGGTTTTTTCGTTGTCTGCCATGGGTGCCCAGTGTCTTAAAAGTCAGTTTCAAAAGTCGGTATAAAATTAATTATATAAGAGTATAAATAGCTATGTGCTATCAGTATTTATTTTAGGAGTGATACCGTCACGCAAGCGCGGCATAGCTCTACGAGAGAAGTACCAAAAGGTGGTCTCAGCGCTTGCTGGTAAATGCTACAATGAAAGGCGAAAGTTTAACACATTCTAGCGTTTTTTCGGCTGCTATCAGTAATTATCTATAAAAATGCCATCTGCTATGATATAAAATTTACGCCGGCTTAGACCCTCTTAAACGCTCGTTTTCATAATAATAAATCCAATAAAAACACATTCTTAATATCAAACTAGGATATTTTACTATGCAAAAAAGACTACCATTATTAATCACAACCGGTGAGCCTGCTGGTATTGGTATGGATATCGTGCTGCTATTAGCAGCTGAGGGTAAATTGCACGATTTTAAGCGTCCAATCTGGGTTACTGCCGATAGCACCGCAATGCAAAAGCGCGCTGATATGCTGGTAACAGCAGGCGTGCTCGAGAGCTGTCCATTTTGGCAAATTGTCGATTTGGAAATAGAGGCCGATGAATTTTTAAATCAAATGTCACAGCAAATTATTGATGACAATGATGATAATGCGTTTATTTTGTTAAATACGCCTTGTGCTGAACCCGTTGTCTGCGGAAAAATTAATACTCGCAATTCGGCCATGGTTGCCAAGCAGTTGGATATCGCCCATCAGTTAGCGACCAACAAAACAGTCGCTGCCATCGTCACAGGGCCATTGCAAAAATCTGCCTTAATAGATGCTGATATTAAACTGCTCGATGGCACCATGTTTAGCGGTCATACCGAGTTTTTTATGCAGCAAAGTGGCTGTGAGAAAGTCGTGATGATGCTCGCCAATCAAGCCATGAAAGTGGCGCTTGTTACCACGCATTTAGCATTAAAAGACATACCTGCGGCTATCACTGCTGATAATGTACGCCAAACGGTACAAATTGTCATTGACGATATGCGCGAGAAGTTCGGCTTAACGCAGCCACGTATTTTGGTTTGCGGTCTTAATCCGCATGCAGGTGAGGGCGGTCATTTGGGCGTTGAAGAGATTGAGATTATCAATCCCGTATTGCGTGAGTTTATCGACGTAGGCGTCGATATATCAGAAGCAATGCCAGCGGATACCTTATTTACCCCAAGACATTTAGCCAACTGTGACGCGGTCATTGCTATGTATCATGACCAAGGTTTACCAGTGCTCAAATCGCACGGCTTTGGCGATACAGTCAATCTTACCTTGGGGTTGCCGTATATTCGTACCTCAGTTGATCACGGTACGGCGCTTGATTTAGCAGGGCGCGGCGGCGCAAGTGCGACCAGCTTATACCAAGCACTCCTGATGGCCAATGAGATGGCAGATAAATCGCTTGTTAATGGACTTCTTGCATAAGTTAGTGCCCTAGTGGCATTTGTCACGCAGTACTGGGTAACTTTGTTGTGAATAACGGCTATTTATGAATCATCAAACACGGTCTAATATAAGCGGTTCCATTATAGCAGTCTGTTTTAAGTGGTCTGTTAATAGGTTTTAAGGGTGAAATTGCTGGTTCCGCTAGGGTATACCCTGCTGTTAGATAGTTAAACGAAAGTTCAAATGAGTTTCGGTATGAATACGCTGAAACAAATATCGTTTGATTATTATTTTCCTTCGAGCTGGTTGAACAAAGTGTGCTAAGTTGATGTTTACAGTATTAAGAGAATAGGTAAAATTGTTAATCAATAGTTATACATTGTAGGAAATAAATCTAATGAACTTTTATGAACCTAATAGTGACGAATACTATCTTGAATCTGATGAGTGGGCTACAGATAGGCAAATGCTAGTAAAAGAGAATTGTGATTTACTTAAAGTAGAGCAAGCGAATCAATTTAATTTGGAGCATTTTTTTGTTAAAGGTAATAACGATATTAAACCTACACCTAATCAAAATTTTAATTATTTCACATTGCCTTATGAATTAGGAGATGAACTAGATAATGGCTTAGATGCTGGCGACATTTGCATGAAAATTATTGAAGAGAACTTGAAGGGTGATATTTTGATAGCATCAACGGATAGAGATAAATGTTGCTTTATACAATGCTCTACTGTAAACGAAAGTGTGATCTATCAATTAGGGCAGATTCATATAAACACGCCTTTTATTATTTTTGATAATACTCAAGATTTATTTCTATTAATTGATTTTGATTTACCGCTTCAAATTATTGGATATAAACACGATATTATAGATAGTCATGGGTATATTCGTGAAAATATTGGCGTTGAAGGTTGGCAAACAATATTTAGGAGATATGGAAGTTACGTGAACATGCCAATGTTTTTTAAACAGTATTATTACTTTCTTTTACCCGAAATTGTCAAAAGATATTTGGCTGACAAAAAGTAAATACGGTAGCGTATCTCAATTATCTAGATAAACCATTTAAAATCAGCTAAAGCCTATTTATGATAAAACCTGTTCGGTGCCTGTATAGAGCATCGAACCGTCGGCTATATATTAAAAAGCCTTACCGCTAACGAGAGAAAGGCATGAAAGAAAATAATAAAGGTTTTTTTAGTCAACGCACATTTAACATATTTTTCTCTGGAGTATTTGTTTTCATTATGGCTATGATGTTCAAAGAAAAATTAGAAACACCTGAAAATTATCTTGAAAACGTCAAAAAAAGTGAAATTATTGCTCGAGAAAAGCTTGCACCCTCTTTAAAGGAGATTTTTAAGAGTAACTCAATATCTGAAGGTCGAACGAGCAGGGGTAGTAGTTCGTTACGTTACGGAATAATGTTTGAAGATAGTGATGGTATAACTGACGATAATATAAGTAAAATCAAAGCCGATGGTTGGATACAGTATAAAAAAGATTATCAGGAGAAAGGGCGATATTTATTCTGTAAAGATAAGTATGGGTTAGCACTTGGGGAGAATAGAGACTCTACTTTTGTAACTATAGAATTTAGTAAATCATCCCCATGTTGGGATTTTGAGGAAACTTTAAAGAAGGATTTTTATCAGTTGGTAAAATAACCTCCATAGTGGCACTTAAAACTTCAGCAATAGTTCTATCCAAGGCTTTTTAAGCTTGATAATCTAACGTTTTGTACACCATGAAGTACACTGAGACTATCTCAGCGAGTTAAAACGTTGATACCATTAGCCCACAGCTTAGTGTTCAAGTCCTCACTAGGGTACCATGCTCATTCTCATAATCGTCATTATAATAAAGGATTTTAGAACAAAAATAAGGCACTGTGTCGGTTGTGATAAGGTATGGGTAGTTTATTAATAATAATGTCTCAAAAATACAGTGTAATTATGAGCTGTGCTATAATTTTGTATTACAAAGCCAGCAAATAAAAGCGCATATAAATCCAGCACATTGCTGCCATAGCGCTATAGTCCATTTATCTTTTATCGATTAAGACCTTTTTATGTCCAAAACTACGTTTGATGCTCAATCTATTTCTAACAGCCTACGCGCTGCCAAACACCAACCGCGTAAACGCTTTGGTCAAAACTTCTTACATGACCGTAGTGTTATACGTGAGATTGTTGAGAGCATTCGTTTAGAGCGTGACGATAATTTGGTCGAGATTGGACCCGGTATGGGCGCGCTAACAGAGCCGCTATTAGCAGAAGTCGATGCGATGACCGTGGTCGAGCTGGATCGTGATTTGGCAGATAGTTTGCGCATTCGTATTGGGGCTAATAGCCATCCAAACTTTACGATTATCAAAGACAATGCCATGCATGTTGATTATCGTCAGCTATATAGTCCTGAGCGCGGCAAGCTGCGCGTGGTGGGCAATCTACCGTATAATATTTCTACGCCGATACTCTTTCATTTGCTCAGTTATGCTGATGTCATTCAAGACATGCATTTTATGCTGCAAAAAGAAGTGGTTGAGCGTATCACCGCTGAAGTTGGCAGCAAAACCTATGGTCGTCTATCGGTCATCATGCAATATCATTGCGATACCGATTATTTATTGACCGTACCGCGCGGCGCCTTTAATCCGCCGCCAAAAGTCACCAGTGCGGTTTTTCGCTTGACGCCGCATATCAATAAACCAATCGTAGCAGAAGATGAGGAATATTTCGCACTTGTGGTACGTGAGACCTTTAACCATCGCCGTAAGACACTACGCGCTATTTTTAAAAATTCTACGTTATTGCCGACGCTGAGCGAAGCCGATTTCGCCGCTTGCGACATCGATCCACAAGCGCGTCCGGAAGTGTTAAGTGTGAAAGATTTTGTCAATTTAAGCAATCAAGCGCGTCACTTAGCGTCTTAATTTATTAGACGCTTAATTTATCAAACAAAAATGATAGAGGGTTTATGAGTTTTCGCCATCAATATGTCATCGGTGATTTGCAAGGTTGCTATGCGGCCTACCTGCAATTACTTGAAACTTTAGATTTTGACCCAGCGCAAGATAAGTTATGGTTTGCCGGCGACTTGGTGGCACGCGGCGAAGATTCGTTAAGTACCCTACGTCATGTCAAAGCACTATGTGAACAAGGGGCTGCAGCAACGGTATTGGGCAATCACGATATCAATTTAATTGCGGTTTGGCGCGGGGCAACAGCGCTCAAGAAAAAAGATAAGACCGCACCTATCTTTGCTGCTGATGATTGCGATGAATTGTTAGAATGGCTACGCCATCAGCCACTACTGGCTTATCCTGATGAGCAGACGGTATTGGTACATGCGGGTATCCCACCGCATTGGACGATTAAGGCGGCGGCGAAATATGCACAGCAGTTAGAGGCCCAACTAAAAGGCAGCTTAGAACAGCTTGATCGCTTATTGCCGAATCTATATAGCAAAACTGCCGATGAGTGGCATGCAGACATTCATGGCTATACCAAAATGCGAGCAATTGCTAATTATTTCACCCGTATGCGCTTATGCAAACAAGATGGCACGCTTGAATTTGATTTTTCAGCAGGATTAGATGAGCCAATGCCAAAGGATTTTTTGCCTTGGTTTGAATGGCAAGTACCACGTGCCCGCAAGATTTTATTTGGTCATTGGGCGGCGCTTAAAGCTGAGGTTGATTTGCCGCATGCGCGTGCACTTGATGGTGGCTGTGTTTGGGGTAATTATTTATTTGCTTATCGCTTGGGCGACGGCAAAGCCATCACCTCAAGTGCTCACTGCCTACCACCAACAGAAAAATAGTCATGCCACTTTATATGCTATAGTGAGTGAAAAGTAATATCGATACATCAGCAATACCGTAGCGTTTTTAGGTTATTTTGACTATATTGTCTGATATAAAATCTGTAAAAAACTAATTTATCATTTAATTCGTAAATCAAAAAAACCGTTAGTTAAGCGGTATTTAAGCCACCAACACCGTCCCCTTAACTGGGTAGGTTTGGTGGCTTTTTCGGTTTAGGCAAGGGCGTTTTGGCATCGCCAGCAGCTTTACTATCAGGATTGCTGTCGTCGTCTTTATACGACTTATCGTATTGGATGTCATTACTATAAGGGACGCTATTTAGCTCCTCATCTATTAGTCCATCATCGAGGTCGATCGTTTTTTTGGCGCTTACTGGCTTAGTAGTACTGTGCGTTTCTCGACTTTTCAGCGCCGCGTCGGCATGACTATCCGATATATTATTATCATAATCTATATCAGTAATGGCCTGCTCATTTTGCATGCTTTTTTGCTTAGATTTGGGCAGAATTTTGACGTCAGATAAACGGCGTACCACATAGTTATGCGGTATGGTCTGTCCGCCTTTATGAGCATTGGTATCATCAAAAATCATGTGACCTTGGCTATCGATACGAGCGTATTTCATAGGTTTGTCACGTGGCCAAAAAAAGTCGGACGGGTGGGTCAGCATATGACTAAAAAGCTGCTTGGTTAAACGGCTCCATTCCATAAACTTGACTTCTTTAGAGCGCAGTGCGACAAACAATGCCAGCGAGAAACTGACCATGAGGTTGACCATACCGATAAGGGCAACGCCCAAAATAGAGATGAAAAAAACCGTCCAATCCCATTGATTAGCAGGTATGTGAAATAGCCCATGCGCCAGATTCGCCGAGGCAAAAGCGATATGACGTATGTCAATCGGTAAGCCAAATATAAAACCTATGGTAGCCGTACTGCCTAAGAACACCCCGAATAAAAAGTTGCCCATAATGGCGCCGAGATTGGCTTCGATAAAGCCGCCTAAACGCTGAAGCCAAGCTTTGGGTAATAAGTATTGCAAAAGCTTATGACGCTGAATACGGGCGCCGATTTGGTTATAAACCGCCAGATTATCATAGTAACCTGCGATAAGACCGGCTAAAAATAAATACACGCCAGCGATAGCCGCATGAGGAAGTGCTAGTGAGTGAAAGGGGTCAAGGTCATGCAATAAGTGTGCGGCTTTGTCAGTATTGATCATCGGAGTACCAGTATACTGTAACCACGCAAACGAGATAATCAGGGCAACAGGTATGGCTAACATGACGTTACCCATAATCGCAACAAACTGGGTACGTAAAATATCGACCACTAGCTCTGATAACTTGTTTAATTGGTGCGATTTCTTACCAGAACCGTCAGAGATGGTAGAGGCGATTGCCGCCGCTGTCATAGCCGGTTGTTTGGTAGCGACCGTACCGTGGACGATGTGAATAAATACAAAGCCTAAACCATAAATCATACTATTGATAAAGGCGCGTCCCATCGGCGCCAGCGCCAGATGGTACGCCAATATCTTAGTAGTTGCCATAAAAGCAATGATAAAGCCACCGATGGAAGCTTTTTTAAACATTTTCTGGTAGCCAGCTTTGTCGGTACTAATATAATGCTCACCGACGCGGCTGGCGTTTTCGGTAACTTTGCGCGATAGCAGCTTGGTATTATTATCAATCAAATAACCAATACTATAGCGGCGACTGGCACTCGTAATCAGCGCTTGAATAAGCTCAATAATAGCCTGATCACGCTTATCATAGTTGTCTGCTACCAGCTCAGTTAAAATACGCATCCGTTGTAGGCTTTGATCCAAACGCAGCATCATGTTGGTTAGGCGGATTGAAATACCGGTTTTATAAATACGTTTACGGATAGTGGCAACGATATCTTCACATTGCTCAATCATCACTAGTAATGGCGCAGGATCGACCGCTTTGTCAGGGATAATATCGGTCAGAGTATCAAGCTCATGGGCTTCTCGGTATTGATTGACGTAGAGGACAGCTTCTTGATTTTGTGCCACAAATGACGCCGAGTAATTGAGCATTTGCGGATAAAATTCCATCAAATCTGGATGCAAGCCGATGCCGCTAATCCGATACGATAAAATGATAATCGCGTTCAAGATACTGTTTTTTGCCGTTGCGACCAAGTTTAAATGCTGCTCATTGACCTTGAGTAGGCCGACCATCTCATCCCATTTGTCTTTGTCAATATTGGCAAGCCAGCGCTCATCCGAGCGTCTGTCAAATAAATAACCGACCAATTCTATAACGGAATCTTCTTGTGGCAGCAGGGGTAAAAAACGATGACCGATAAGGCGGCGCAGACTATTAAAAAAGCCTTGATCCGACATGATGCCCGTATCGGTATATAACGCAATTTGGCGATATTCAATGATGAGTTTTAAAACGAAGCTTGACAGTCCATCGGCGTATTCTGGATGCTGACGTAAAATATCAATCAAATCTTGCATCTTTTGATTAGCTAATGCCGGCTCTTTGTCACTGACACGTAGCTCATCGATTAAGCGCTTGAGTACCGCAGGATCTGGCACATCACTTAAGGCAGTAATCTGTTGTAAAATGTGTTTTATTTCTGACACATTGCATCCCTTATGGTAGTTATTTCAATCATTGTTATTATTGAGTATGGACAAGGAGATATTTTTTTAGCAAATGCTGTGTTTATCAATATTGCAACAAGTGAGGGGAGTTTTTGAGTGTTAATTTTTAGCGTGCCAATGCATCACTTTACTGTTTAAAACTAAAAAACCCTTATTAAAGTTAGGGCGTGTCCTCAATTCAAGCGCTTGTATCTAAATGGGCTAAAAATGGCTAAATTTTGTCAAACATCGTCAAATAGCTGACTAATATCTCGATATTATTTGCGCTATTTTCCTCGTTTGATGGCAATTTATCTCATTTTTATCACCATTTTTAAAATGAGGACACGCCCTAATAAGCTTAGCTCTGCGTTATTTTAATCGTAACCATCTCTCGGCGCTTAATTATTTTGTTAACAGTTATTCTGACCTTTACTATGCTGATTTCTCTTCTTTCTTTAATTCGTCTAATTTCTTTAATGGCTGCCACAATATTTTTGGCAAAAAAAGGGACAGTAGCGTGACTGTCCCTTTTATCGTTGTACGGTATGGCTTACTTTATTATAAAAGTAAACAATTAGCTAGCAGGTACATCAAAGTAACTAAGATCAAAGTTCATCATTGGATCACTGCCAGCTTTTACCATCTGCGCGTGAGCGTCGATACGTGGCAAGATACGACCGACGAAATAATCGGCAAGCTTGGCTTTATTGGTGTAGAACTCACCTTCTTTACCATTCGCAGCTTCGACCATGAGTGCAAACATATATGAGTAGGCAAGGTAGCCAAACGCATGCATGTAATCAACGGCACAGCCATTAATTTCACTCTTACGTGCGCCAATATTGCTAAGTACTGTAGTGGTTAACTCTTCAATCGTATCAGCAGCGTTTAGCGTTGCTTGCTTGATACCATGATCCGCTTGCATATTATTGACAAAATCACGAATCTCACCTAAGAAATGGGTGACATATTTGCCGTTATTTTTTGCCACTTTACGACCTAGTAGGTCAAGCGCTTGGATACCATTGGTGCCTTCATAAATCTGAGCAATACGGGTATCACGGACGATTTGCTCCATACCCCATTCGCGGATATAGCCGTGACCGCCGAATACTTGCTGACAATCAATGGTTGCTTCTAACGCTTTATCGGTCAAGAAAGCTTTAGCAACTGGCGTCAGTAAGGCAACGCGTGCAGCGGCTGCTTGAGCGGCTACAGGATCGGTACTAAATTTCTCTTGGTCTAGGTTTTTGGCGACGTACATCGCAAAACAACGTGACGCTTCGGTGTTGGCTTTGGCATTTAACAGCATACGGCGTACATCGGCATGATAAATAATGGCATCAGCAGGTTTTTCTGGGCTTTGAATTTGGGTATCGCTACGGCCTTGACCACGGTCATTGGCATATAGTGCCGCATTTTGATAAGCAAGCTCAGAACCACCAAGACCTTGCAGACCCATGGTCACGCGCTCATAGTTCATCATGATGAACATTGAAGACAGACCGGTGTTTTCTGCGCCAACCATCCAGCCTTTGGCATTATCAAAGTTCATCACGCAAGTGGCTGAGGCTTTGATACCCATTTTATGCTCGATAGAGCCAACTGCTAAAGTGTTGCGCTCGCCCAAGCTGCCATCTTCATTAACCAAGAATTTTGGTACCACAAACAGCGAAATACCCTTTGAGCCTTCTGGCGCATTCGGGGTTTTTGCCAATACCAAATGAATGATATTTTCTGTGAGGTCATGCTCACCGCCAGTGATAAAGATTTTGGTACCAGAGATATTGTAGCTACCATCGTCGTTTGGCACGGCTTTAGTTTTGATAATACCTAAGTCAGTACCAGCATGCGGCTCAGTCAAGCACATAGTACCCGACCATTCACCGTTGTACATTTTCTCTAAGTAAGTTTGCTTTTGCTCTTCAGACGCCGCCGCATTTAAGCAAAGCGTTGCGCCTACGGTTAGGTTTGGATATAGAGCAAATGACTGGTTGGCGGTAAATACCATCTCTTCGGTCAACATAGTGACCATTTTTGGGAAACCTTGACCGCCGTACTCAGAGTTACCACTTAAGCCAACCCAACCTGATTCGGCATACTGCTTATAGGCGTCTTTAAAGCCAGTAGGGGTGGTGACAACGCCATTACCTTCAAAGGTTGCGCCTTCTTCATCACCGCTACGGTTGATAGGTAATAAGACGTTTTTTGACAGTTTTGCCATTTCTTCCAAAATCATATCGACAGTTTCCATATCGACATGAGCAAGGTTTTCATTGTTTTGCCAAAATTCAGGCGCCTTAAATACGTCGTTTAGGATAAAGCGCATGTCGTGAAGAGGGGCATTATAAACAGCCATAAACATTCCTTTGGTTTAAATAAATAAAAGTGAGTAGGGCAAAGCGTTCAATTTTCTTGTGAGTGCAGCTTAAACATAGATAGTTAAAGTTTAGCAAATTAGCGTAACCACGGGTGGTTTTCTTCGTGAATTGTGCGTCCACCAAAAACTATTAGCAATAAAGCTGCTAAGAAAATCGGCAACACACCTAAGTATGTTGCCGATAGGAATTGCTTATTAAAATAGATACTACACTTGCAACGTTCTATACATTAAAACGCAAATTGATCAACGTCCATGGTCATGTACGGCTCAACACCAGTGCTGATGCGCTGTACGTGCGTGGTGGTACGTGGCAATAATTTTGCAAAGTAGAATTGCGCGGTTTTGATTTTGGCATCGTAAAAGGCTTTTTCGCCAGTACCGTCCGCCAATGCAGTTTGCGCAACCAAGGCCATACGCGCCCATAAATAAGCTAGCGTGACATAACCGCTGAAGTATAAGTAGTCAACTGCTGCACCGCCAACCGCATCTGGGTTTTCAGTCGCTTGCATACCGATACGCGCGGTTAAATCGCCCCATTCTTTCAGGTGTTTGGCAAGTGGGCGGATAAATTGACCCATTTGATCGTTGTCTTTGTTCTCTTCGCAGAAAGTTTGGATGACTTTAACAAAGTTGGCCAGCATTTTACCTTGTGAGCCCAATACTTTACGGCCGAGTAGGTCAAGCGCTTGGATTTCAGTGGTACCTTCGTATAAGCAAGCAATACGGGTATCACGGACGTTTTGCTCCATGCCCCATTCGCTGATAAAGCCGTGGCCGCCATAAACCTGTACGCCATGGTTAGCCGCTTCTAGACCAGTTTCAGTCAAGAATGCTTTAGCAATTGGTGTCAATAGTGACAGCATTTGGTCAGCAAACTTCAGGTCATCGCCTTCGCCTTTTGCAACAGTATCCGCAAAGTGTGAGAGGTAATAAACGAGGGCACGACCGCCTTCAGCAAAGGCTTTTTCGGTCAATAGCATGTTACGAACGGCTGGGTGAACGATGATAGGGTCAGCGACTTTTTCTGGCGCTTTCGCACCTGATAGTGAGCGCATCGCTAAGCGGTCTTTGGCATAGGTTAATGAGCCTTGGAACGCATATTCTGCTGCCGTTAAACCTTGAACGGCGGTACCGATACGGGCCACGTTCATAAAGGTAAACATGCACTGTAGACCGCGGTTTTCCGGGCCAATCAGATAGCCAGTCGCGCCATCAAAGTTCATCACACAAGTTGCTGATGCTTTGATACCCATTTTGTGTTCAATAGAACCACAAACGACGTTGTTGTTTTCGCCTAGGCTGTTGTCTTCGTTTACCATCACTTTAGGAACGATAAACAGTGAGATGCCTTTAGTGCCAGCAGGTGCGCCTGGTAGACGGGCTAGGACGATATGAATGATATTGTCGGTTAGGTCATGCTCGCCCGCTGAGATAAAGATTTTTTGACCAGTGATGCTATAAGTGCCGTCATCGTTTGGCTCAGCTTTGGTGCGGATAATACCCAAGTCAGAACCCGCATGAGCTTCAGTCAAGCACATAGTACCTGACCATTCGCCGGTGACCATTTTTTCGAGGTAAGTTTGTTTTTGCTCTTCAGTACCATGGTGCTCGATGGTTTGAATCGCGCCATGTGATAGGCCAGGATACATAGAAAATGACCAGTTCGCCGTGCCAACCATCTCATTAATGACCGTCGATAATGAGAACGGCATGTTTTGACCGCCGAATGCTTCTTCAGCAGACAAGGCTGGGAAGCCAAGCTCGCAGTAGGCTTTATAAGCTTCTTTAAAGCCTTTTGGCGTGGTGACAGTACCGTTGTCGAAATGACAGCCTTCCGCGTCGCCGCTTTGGTTTAATGGTGACAGCTCATTTTCCGCAAAGCTTGCCGCCATCTCAAACAGACTGTCCATCAACTCACGATCCGCTTCTTGGAACGCAGGTAAGGTTTTGTAGTGACTTTCGCTGTCAAGTAACTCATGCATCACGAATTGGATATCACGTAGGGGCGCTTTATATTGCATAACTTCCTGTCCTTTTTTAGGATGCGACCGGCAGTAAAACAGCAACTGTCATCGACTATTATGAATAGTCTGAGTTGCCAACTGTTTACTGTTAAAGGGTTTGTCTGTATCAATAACGGACAACAACACCGATCATATGAAATAAATTGAGAAGAGTGAAAAAGAATTATGATTGTATTCGTAAATTCTTGGTAAAAGATAGGCGTTCACTGGCAAATATACAAGTTTGGTGACAATACTGATAAGTCATCAACCTGTGTTGCATCCTATATATCATCGAGCTTATACGCTAAAAACTTAAGCATTATTTAACAATAATAGTAGAAAAATTCAAACAATCTCGCTTTAATAGATAATCCTAAGCACGGTCGTTTTTAGACAAATGTTGCTGCGTAAGCATCTTAGTTGCCTCATCCGCCGTCATCGGTTTACCAAACCAATAACCTTGACCGTACTGACAACCCATGCTGAGCAATAAATCGCGTTGCTGCACGTTTTCGATACCTTCGGCGATAACGTGCATATCAAGCGCTTCTGCTAAATCCAAAATCGCTTTAACAATGGCGCGCTGCGTACGGTCATTGGTAATCTTAGAGATAAAGCTTTTATCAATTTTAATAAAATCAAACGGATATTCTTGTAAATAGCTCAGCGAAGCGAAACCCGTACCAAAGTCATCGAGCGCCAGACAGACGCCAAGTTCTTTAAGTAAATCCAGTTGTTTTTTGACATTGGCATGGCGCTGTATCAATGAAGATTCGGTCACCTCTATGTGCAGTTGGTGAGCGGCAAGTTTATGGCTGTCTAACAAGTTACTGACCAAGTCAAAAAAATCAGGATGGCTAAACTCGGCCGCATCGGCGTTGATACAGATGTGCTGCTCAAAGCCCAAATCTTGCCAAACGGTCAATTGCTTGGCAATTTGGTTCGCCATTTGTGAAAACAGCTCAAACGATAACTTATGAGAAATGACGGCATCCATAAAATCGGCGGGTCTTAGTAAGCCGCGAGTAGGGTGTTGCCAGCGCACCAACGCCTCAAAACCGCTAATCACACCCGTATCTAAGGCAAATTTTGGTTGGTAATAAGGCACAAATTGACATTCGTTGCTGGCCGTCCTAAGCTCAGACTCTAACTGTATATCGTGTGCATTCCTCTCGTTAATCGATTTATGATACCAACAGACATCATCGCCGCCTTGCTGCTTGACGTAATTCAACGCTTTTTCAGCCTTGGTCAATAAGCCGATGAACTCATTGCCGTTTTCAGGAAAATAGCTGACCCCAACCGAAATATGACAATAGACCTGGGCTTCTTTTGCCATGCTGTCATTTAAGAAAAAAGGGCGCTCGCACATTTGCATTAAACTGTCTAATTGATGGCGCACCATGTTGGCATCATTACATTCGAATAATAAAGCAAAGTCGTCACCACCAAAATGGGAAAAACAGCGTAAATTTTCCAGCTCCAACTCGGTGATACGTAAGACAAAATTTTCTACCAGTTTGTTGATGCCATCTGGTCCCAATAAGATAGCAAGGTTGCGATAACGGTCAATGTTAAAACGCACGACCACCACTTCTTGATAGCTTTCTATTAACAATTCACTGGTCTGACTTAAAAATACTTTACGGTTTGGCAGTCCAGTCAACTGGTCATAATTTAACAGATGGGCGACCTTTTTTCTGTTTTTAGCCAACGTCGCCATATTACGTATGGTACCAACGTAATAAGGGGTGTCTTCTAAGTAAATTTTGCGATAGGTGATATGACAGTCAAGTATTTCGCCATAGCGATTTGCCATGGAAAAATCGATTTCACAAAATCCTGTACTGTCTAAACTGTTAATCAGATTTCTAAGCACACCTTGCTCTTCTTCAGACAAAAACTCGGCTGCATAGATACCAAGCGGACGGCCAAGTAAAAATTTTTCTGTATAGCCAAGCATCAGCTCATAGTTCGCATTAACGGATAAATAGCGCAGTTTGTCGTCCAATATAAAGATAGCGTCTTCAAATTGCTCGCACAGCTTGACCAATAATTGCTGTTTATCCGATATTGGCATAGGGGTAAAATCGGTCATAATAGGACTCATAACATCAAATTGAATAATAAATGGCGATGTGGCGATGTAGCGATGGCAATTTGATGCCTACATATTTAAGGTGTGCAGGGTTGCCAACGAAGCCAATGTCGCTAGGGCAACGACAGGCGCAGTTTCGGTACGCAGCACCCTTGGTCCAATTTGCCACGCTGCAAAACCAACGTCAGTAGCTTTGGCGCATTCATCAGCGCTGAGCCCTCCCTCAGGTCCGATTAGTAATTCAACATAAGGCGTCTGTTGTTTCAAAACGACGGGCAGCACCTCAGGCATCAGCGGCTGTCCTGCTGCTGGCACGCTTAGCTGCAGACGTAAATCTGCTGGTTGCTGTAATGCTTGATAGTAGGCATCTTTACTTAGCTCAGCGACGATTGGGCTAACTGTCATCTCTTTGTCGTTTTCGTTGGCCGCTATATTTGACAGCCAGTCATCAATCGATAATGGCGCGAGAATAAGGGGCGGGCGATTAAGGCCGCATTGCTCACAGGCGGCAATCGCCACTTGCTGCCAGTGTGCCAGTTTTTTCTCCACTTGCGCAGGTTTTAGGTTGACCTCACCGTGGTGGCTGGCGAGCAGTTGAATAGCGGTGACACCAAGCTCAGTAGATTTTTGAATGGCGTAATCCATGCGCTCGCCGCGACTCATTACCAGCCCGATTTTAGTTAAGATAGCGGCGTTACGGTCAGTTTCTAGGTGTGATAATAACGTCGCAGTGGCGTGTTTTTTGCTAATGCTATTGAGCTGTACCTGATATTCACCGCCAAAACCGTCAAATAAAATACCTGTGTCGCCGATATTGGCGCGCAGTACACGGCACCAATGATGGACAATACTTTCGGTCAACTCGACGTTAGCACCGATAGCTAAGGTGCTCAGTTGTGGGTAGGTTGGGGCATTTTTATCACTGCTGTCGCTACTAGTGGCATAAAAGAAACGTCGCAAAATTACTTATTCCTATAATGGGAGTCATGATATTTTTCAATATCTTAGCAGAATATCATTTGGGTGGGTAAAGGGATTGTCATATAGTCAGAGCACTTTTAAACCGCTACGGTGTTACCCGCCCTAGATGTACTCAATGTACTATCTGCGGTCGGTCGCCTTGTAGCGATTCTAAAATTCCTTGACTATAAGTAAAATTGGCATAAATGCAATTCCCATACCAAAAAAGACCGGCGCCCCTAAGAACGCCAGTCATTTAACAATACATTCGATAAATATTTAAGCAATAAGTCCGAGTGCTTCGACTAAGCGCTTGTTTGGCTCAACCTTATTCATGCTATAAAAATGCATGGCAGGTACGCCCTCAGAGATTAGACGCTCACACAAACGATAAACGACATCAAAGCCGAACTCACGAATAGCAGCACGGTCATCGCCAAAATCCGCCAAGCGCTTACGCACGTAACGCGGAATATCAGCGCCACAGCTATCAGCAAAGCGTACGAGATTGCTTGAGTTGGTAATCGGCATGATGCCAGCGACCAAAGGCTGCGCTACCGTGTCAATACCGCGTTTTTCTAAGGTATCACGCAGATATAGATAGCTATCGGCATTATAGAAAAACTGGGTAATCGACGCATTGGCGCCCGCTTGGTATTTATTCACCAAATTGTCGACATCAAATTCAAAGCTACGTGCTTGCGGATGCATCTCAGGGTAGGCTGCGACCTCGATACGGAAGTGATCGCCTGAATGTTTGCGGATAAACTTTACTAAGTCTAAGGCAAACGGTAACTCACCCATACCGACCTGACCTGACGGTAAATCACCACGCAAGGCAACCAAGCGTGTGATGCCCAAACTTTTATAAAGATCGAGTAGCTCAGCGATTTGACTTTTGTCATCACCGATACAAGACATATGCGGCGCAATATCCGTGTCACCGCGCGCACACAACGCTTGCACGATATCTAACGTACGGCCACGGGTTGAACCGCCAGCCCCATAAGTCACCGAAAAATACGCAGGTGATAGCTTATTGAGCTCATCATAAGTACTGAGGAGCTTTTCATGGCCTTGCTCGGTTTTGGCTGGGAAAAACTCGAAGGAGAAAGCAGGCTTAGTCACAGTCTGACTCCTATTAGTATTTATAAGCGTCAGGCTTAAACGGACCTTCGACAGGTACGCCTAGATACTCGGCTTGTTTTTCAGTCAGTTTCGTCAATGTACCGTTAAAGCCTGCAACCATTGCCGCCGCAACTTCTTCGTCAAGTTTTTTCGGTAACACTTTAACGTATAAATTATCAAAGCGCTCATCGACTGGCAGCTCAGCGAATTTTTCTTCAAACAGATACATTTGTGCCAATACTTGGTTAGCAAATGAGCCATCCATTACGCGCGATGGGTGACCAGTGGCATTACCTAAGTTCACCAAGCGACCTTCAGCAAGCAAAATCAAATAATCGTTTTCGTCATCCGAGCGGAACACTTGATGCACTTGTGGCTTAATCTCAACCCAGCGCCAATTGTCACGCATAAATTGCGTATCAATTTCGGTATCGAAATGACCGATGTTACAGACGACCGCACCCGGTTTTAGCGCGGCTAACATATGTTTGTCACAAACGTGATAGTTACCGGTAGTGGTAACAATTAAGTCAGTATCTTCTAATAGGCGAGTGTTGATGTTTTCTGCGCCGCCAGTGTTATCGCCGTTGATGTAAGGCGATAATACTTCATAGCCGTCCATACACGCCTGCATAGCACAGATAGGATCAACTTCTGATACACGGACAATCATACCTTCTTGACGTAAGCTTTGCGTTGAGCCTTTACCCACATCACCATAGCCGATGACTAGCGCACGGCGACCAGCAAGGAACATATCGGTAGCACGTTTGATGGCGTCATTTAAGCTATGACGGCAGCCGTATTTATTGTCATTTTTAGACTTGGTAACCGCGTCGTTAACGTTGATAGCCGGTACTTTTAGCGTACCTTTACCCAGCATTTCAACTAAGCGATGGACACCTGTAGTAGTTTCTTCAGAGATACCATGGATGTTATCAAGCATTTGGGCATAATCGTTATGAATCAAAGCAGTCAAATCACCGCCGTCGTCCAAGATTAAGTTTGCATCCCAAAGCTGACCGGACGCTTCGCCGCCAACGTGGATTTGTTGACGCAAGCACCACTCGTACTCTTCTTCGGTTTCGCCTTTCCAAGCATAAACAGAAATACCAGCAGCAGCAATCGCCGCAGCAGCATGGTCTTGAGTTGAGAAGATGTTACATGAGGTCCAGCGTACTTCCGCACCGAGCGCAACTAACGTCTCGATAAGGACAGCCGTCTGAATAGTCATGTGGATACAGCCAGCGATTTTTGCGCCTTTAAGCGGTTGGTCGGCTTCGTAGCGACGACGTAAACCCATCAGGGCAGGCATTTCGGCTTCAGCTAAAGTGATTTCACGGCGACCGTAATCAGCAAGGCTGATGTCGGCGACTTTATAGTCAGTAAAAGAGGGGTCGATCGTATGGGCAGATGGGGTGTTAGACACTGCGTCCATAATATGCTCCTATCAGTTAATAGATAAAAAGAATAAAAACGCAGGTGCCGTTATTTGCGCTGCTCATAACCAAAAATGGTAATAAACAGTTAACCGAGCCTAACATAATGATTGATTTGCAAAGCAATAAAGCTTAAGTGCAGTAATCGATGATTATGGCGCAACACCTCTCGGAGGTCGTTATTGTAATTGATGAGGATTAATTTGTCACCTATTGGCTGATATAAATAATAAGTGGGTAAGTCATAAAAAAAGGCCATCGATTGATAGCCTTGATTATTTATATACATGCTGTGTTATGAAGCTAAATACTTTTAGAACCAGTTATAGGTGAGTGAGGTGAAGAAGTTGGTGCCGTCGGTATTATAACCAGGCAAAGTCACATATTTCTTATTAGTAATATTGTTTAAACGGGCAGTCATTGTTAAATTATCAGTCAATTGGTAATTACCACTGATATTCAACAAGCCATAGCTGTCAACACGTTGTTTATCAGTATTATCAATACCGCTATAGTAATCATCTACATATTGATATTCAGCACGAATATCTAAGCTTGGTAAGCGATATCCGATGTAAATTAAACCCTTATGTTCAGGACGAATGGCAAGAAAGTTACCGTCATTGGCTTTACCACTATCATCTTTAGCTTGCTGATAATCATAACTTCCACCAAATAAGTAGCTATCAAGAACCCAGTCTGATGTTAAGGTTAAACCTTTAATTTTAGCTTTATCAACGTTTTCACTGCTACCGCCAGCATATTTACCATCAGTATCAAATATTGAAACGAAACTAATTAAATCGTCAACTTTATTATGATAGCCGGTTAAGCGTGTGGATTGGAGCCCTGTATTGTACTCAATAAATGCCTCATAGTTATCGCTGGTTTCAGGTTTTAGGTTAGGGTTACCTGAATTTGGGTAATACAAGTCATTAAAAGTAGGGGCGCGAAAGCCTTTTGCATAATTAGCTCCTACTCGAAATTCTGGAGTAAGATGATAGGCTGCTCCTAAGTTATAAGTCGTTTCACTATCAAAGTCAGAGTAATCATCATAACGTACATTAGCTTGGGCATCGATATTGTTATGCGAGACTAAATAGCTTAGGAAGCCGCTTTTTACTTTACGATCATTAGCATCATATACATTTGATTTCAGCTCTTGATTTAAATGTTCAGCACCTATAATGGCTTTACCAATAGGCAACGTCTGAGTTCTCACTAAGCTTATCTGTTGTTGGTTATTATCATATTTACTGCCATTGTTTACATCCGTTTCGTAGGTTGTTGATTCATCAATGCTGTAGCCATAAGTGAATTTAGTACTGCTACTGTCATCAAAATGCTCAAGATAGGCACTAGCAGCTCCATTATTTTGTTCTGCAAAAGCATTCTTTAAAGCGGGGGCATTAGTAAGGTAGTCATCATAAGCGTCAATATCTGTAGTCGACTTTGAATAAAGTCCACTTAATCCAAATTTCAAGCTATCGCTAATATTTTGGCCGAATGAAATACTATAGTTGTCACTTTTAAACCCATCATTATCTGTTTGAGAGGGCAAACTACTTGGTAGTGTCGCATTAAATCCATCTGTCTCTTTACGATTGGCGGATAAACTCAATGTTGTCCCTTTCTCATTAAGAAACTGAGCACTAGTACCATATAAGTATTCGTTATGCGATCCTACGCCAGTAGTTACTGATACATTACTTCTATCGATATTGGCACCCTTAGTGAATACTTGAATCACTCCGCCCATGGCATCAGAACCATAAATACTAGAACCTGACGCACCGTATAGAATTTCGATACGGTCAATTTGATCAGCAGGTAATAAGCTAAGGGTCGCGCCGCCCGCACTAATTGAGCTATAGCGAATACCATCAATAAGTACTAAGATTTGGTTGCTACCGTATCCACGGATGTAAAAGTTTGAAGTAGTACCCGGACCACCATTTGTGTAATGACTTATCCCAAGTTGATGCTTAAGCACTTCAAGTGCACTTTGACCCTGATAACGCTGCAATTCCTCACTATCAATAACCCGAGTCTGAGCGATGACATTACTGGTTTTAGTTGGCGTACGCGTCGCCGTCACGACAATTTTATCAAGCTCAACTTGTGGCAGCTCGCTGTCATTGATAACGCTACTATCAACAGTCGCTGCCGTGGCACTCATAGCACATACGCCTAAAGCACTTAAGATACACAACCGCAGATAGGTGGTCGAAGATGAACGTAATAAAGCCATATTGAATTCCAAAGTTGAATGACAAATTAAACAAAGTAAAAAGTTACAGAAGCGAGAGCCTAAAAGTAAAAAGTTACAAAAAGTAATACGAATTTTACATGCGCTTATTATCTATAAAAGCTACGTACTTATAAACCACTTTGTCCTAATATTTATTCAGCATACGCTGAGTGGTGCTCATGATGAACGAGGAGTTTGTCTAGGTTGCTTCGCTATCTCTAGTATTTTTTTAGCTCTTTCAATGAGCATCAACTGCATTAAAAGCAGGTCCTATTCTAAACGGTAATAAAAAAATGCAATCAAACGCATTGCTGTGATTAATAATTGCTATTATAGTGGCGGTTTTCATTTATTTACTGTGCTGCTCTTCCTAAAGCTAAGAGGTTTGTTTTGTCTATTCAGCGTCATCTGAGTGCTCGTACTGCGCCATCTGCATCATTTATATCTTTAAAAATAAAAATGCCGCTCATGGTAACGGTGTTTTTATTTGCGATGCTATTGAGTGTATTAAGCGTGGTTTTTTCACATAAGGCGCTTGCTGCCGAAGCCAACATATTAGGCGTGGGTGGTCAAACTGAAGAGGTGGTCAATACCTCGGTGCCCGATTCTTTCGGACGTGATACGCCGCGCCATACCGTACAAGGCTTTATTAAAGCGTTGGGCGATAACGACTATCTGCTGGCCAGCAATTATCTAAATTTATCCAAGTCTGATAATCCAACCACTGTGGTACGCCAATTTAAGCAAGCACTCGATGCGGGCGGGCGTTTTCAGCCTGATTTGCAAATTAACAATACGCCTGAGGGAAATTTAAGCGATCAGCTACCGCCAAGCCAAGAAAACGTCGGCGTGATTAATGTGGGCGATAAGAGCGTGCCGCTGGTGCTCGAAAGAGTGGCCTCTAAGCAAGGCGAGCAGTATTGGCAGTTTTCAAACGATACCCTAAGCTCCATACCAGAAGTGATAGAGAATTATCAGCCGACGCTGGTTTCGCGCTACACCATTGACTCATTAGATGGTAAAAAGCTATTTGGTTATCAGATTTCCGATATATTGGCGGCATTAGCCATTATAGTCAGTAGTTTTATCTTCACTTACATCGTGGTTTGGCTGCTCTATTATTTATTAAAACTGATTTATCCTCGCCTACGAGGTGAGACGTTACCTTTACCCAATAATGTGATATTGCCACTGACCGTCGTTATCACGGCGCTGATATTGGCCGAGGTCATGGTTTATGCTGGTATATCAGTGACACTGCGTGAACCGATTAAGCGCTTTACCGACATTGCCTCTTGGGTAGCGACGACATGGCTATTACTGCGGGTTATTGATTCGATATTTACCCGCGCGGTCAATTTAAGTTATAAGAAAAACTATACCGAGCGAGTTTCTATCTTGGGTTTGATGCGCAAGGTGGTCAAAGCGCTATTATTAATCTTTGCCGTTATTGTCATTTTTGGGAATTTAGGATTTGATTTGACCACAGGGATTGCCGCATTAGGGGTCGGTGGTTTAGCCTTGGCACTAGGTGCGCAAAAGACGATTGAGAACTTGGTCGGCAGTGTGGTGGTGGTGGCAGATTCGCCAGTACGCATCGGCGACTATTGTAGCTTCGGCAACCAAGCAGGTACGGTGATTGATATCGGTATTCGTTCATCACGGGTGCGCACGCTGAACCGGACGATTGTGACGGTTCCTAATAGTGATTTTTCATCGATGCAAATTGAAAACTATACCTCGCGGGATATGTTTCATTTCTTGCATAACTTATATATCAAACGCAATGCGGATATTGATGTGGTCTTCAAGATGGTCAAAAAATTAGATCAATTTTTGGACGAGCACGAGCTGACCAATCAGGAGTGGAATCAGGCTAATATTTCGGAGCTGCGCCAAGACTGCTACGTCATTCAGCTGCGCGCTTATATTAATGCTGTCGACTCGATAGAGTTTTATCGCAAGCAAGATGACTTGTTGGTCGATGTGTTGACCCTGGTGAAAAAATACGATGTCGAGCATGCGCTGCCGACGCAGCAGCTGATTGTCAATCAAGCCGAGCTTGAGCCACAACCTCAGCTAGAAACCGTGACCGATGATTCGATAAACGAAGCAGTGGACGCAAGCGATGCGAGTGAAGCAGACACTGATGCCAATAACGACAATGCTGATGAGCAAAAGGCGCTTGATTTAAATAAAAACGCTGACAGTGCGACGAGTGAAAAAGATGCTCGTAAAGACACCACTAAAAAGCAAAAACTACAAAGGCATAAACATCGTCTGTTAAAAAAAGGTAAGTTTAAACACGCCAAAAAGAAATTTGGTTTTTCTATATGGAATCAGCCTTAACATTTTGTGTGGTTATTTTGCTTAAGGTTTATTGAACGTTTTATTTATAAAGCTATGGCTTATAAAGGAATAGCAGTTTTTTGACGTAAAAAACCATAATATTGCCATAACAATAAGCTGGCAGCGCTACGGTGCGGTGACCAATCTTGGGTCAGGTTTTTTAATTGTTTTGGCGTTGGGCGCTCTTCTAAATCTAACAATTCCATCGCTGCGACTTTAATGGCTAGATCATCAACTGCCAGCACATCAGCGCGCTGTAACGAAAATAGCAGATACATCTCAGCGGTCCAGCGTCCAATGCCAACCACAGCAGTCAGGGTATCGATAACGTCGTCGTCGGGTAGGGTTGTTAAGGCAGCAAAATCTATATCGTGCTCGACCAAAGAGCGCGTATAACGAATTTTTTGCTTAGAGAGCCCCTGCGCCCGTAAATCCTCGTCTGTCGCTGCCCGAATCGCTGATGGCGTCGTCAAACCTGCCTCTACCAAGCGTTGCCATATACTGGCTGCCGCTGCGACTGATAACTGCTGTCCAACCATCGCTCTCATTATTTGCGTAAAGCCGCCCGCGTTATGGCGTAAATCAGGCACACCCACTTGCTCATAAACAGACGCAAATCTTGGTTCGAGAGCAATCAAAGCGTTGATATGTGCTTTTAATTCTTGTTTGTTTTCGATGATTTGTATATTCATAGAGAAATCACTTACTAAAAAATATGCAGCAAAATGATAGGAAGATTTATCAAAGCGCGACTACAAAACGAGAGGGTGAACCTTTGATATAAAAAAGGACTGCATGGTGGCAGTCCTTTTTTTCGATCTATAATTTTATTCTTTATCGGTCTTGGTTTTTTTAAGTAGTACCAGTACCGCACCATTGCCACCATCTTTCGGCGGAGCCGAGCAAAATGCCAGTACTTCTGGCAGTTGACGTAACCAACCATTGACGCAGGTTTTTAAAATAGCCTCAGAACCTTTACCGTGGACGATTTTCACCACAGTTTCATTGTTTTGCTTGGCTTGGCTGAGCAGTTGGGTCATTGCATCGCGCGCTTCTTCAATGGTGCAACCATGGATGTCTACCGCATCATACCAGCGTAGCTTACCTTTTTTAAGCTGATCAAAGATTTTGTTTTGTAAGGTCGGCTGCTTATAAGACAAATAAGCTTCGCCGGCGACAGGATTTAATAGCGCTTGCATATCTGACAAGCCTGCGCCCAAATCACCAGCTTCGCTCCCTTGAGCAGCCGCACGTTTTGAAAGCGTTGCAGCGTCAGGCCTACCTGCTTTAGAGGCGTTGGCAGGTGTGCGCACGTTTTTGTCTTTTAGCTGGTTGACGCCATGCATCGCTTGCATAAATAGCACTTTATCGTCGTCGATATGTTCGCTATCTAATTGCTTGACCGTTTTTTTGACTTGTTTTTGGGTCAAGAGCGAGACAGGTTCGGTTGGTTTTTCATTTTCACCTTCTGGTGAATTGGTATCGCGACCTTTACTCAGTTGCCCTTTAAGCTCTTTTAATTGGTCTTGCATTTCTTTTGAAAACAGAGAGTTTGACATAATAATTAACGTATCGTTGGTGAGTGAATGAGTGATTTAATAATTGGTGGTGTGTCAAAAAGTATGCTGGTTAAAACTTGAACAATTTTTGAAGCCTTGAAAGCCCTATAGAATCAGAGAACTTAGCATAGATTTCTTATTGACTTCTATCGCCAGCATACTTTTTAGAACACCACCTAATAATTTATATCGTACATAAAATAGATGTGGTTTACTTTACGCCTGTGCTGCGACGCTCGCAAGTAAGGATTGTAACGCTTGTCCGGGATGATCGGTCTTCATAAACTGCTCGCCGATTAAAAAATGCTGAATATCATGATTGAGCATCAAACGAATATCATGACTGCTATGAATGCCACTTTCGGTGACAATAAGCGGCCGTTCTAGACGGTCATTGGGGTTGGCAGCGAGCGCATCATCGATAGCCAATTCGCGCAGCAGGGTATTTTTTAAATCAAGCGTCGTTTGTAAGTCGACATAAAAGGTATTTAAATCGCGATTATTAATACCGTAAATATTATGCGCTGAACGTGGCAACTGTAGCGCACGCTCAAGCTCATCTGCTGTATGAACTTCAATCAACACATCCATACCCAGCTCAATGCTTAGCGCATGCAGCTCTTGTACTTGCGCGTCATCAAGACAGGCCATAATCAATAAAATACAATCAGCGCCCATTAAGTAAGATTGGTAAATCTGATAAATATCTACCATAAAATCTTTGCGCAATATCGGCAAGCTGCAAGATTCGCGCGCTTGGATTAAGTAGCTGTCATCTCCTTGGAAATAATCACGGTCGGTGAGCACCGACAGACAACTGGCTCCCGCTTGTTCGTATTGCTTAGCAAATTCTGCAGGCGCAAAGTTATGATTAATAATTCCTTTAGACGGCGAGGCTTTCTTAATCTCCGCAATGACACCAATATCGGCGCTGCGTAAAGCATTGGCAAAACCGCGACGGGGCTTTGTATCAGCAGCAACTTGAGACTTTAATGCCTCAAGCGATACTGCCGCCCGAGCAGCAGCAACTTCCTCATGTTTGGTGGCGACGATACGCTGCAACACTGAAGGAATCGCGGTGTCTGATTTTGGCTTGGCGGTCATGGCTATATTCCGTTATTTGGTAAAAAAATTAGGGTAACAATTAGGCTAATAAATTAAGGCTGCATACATAGTTGCGATTAATAAGGTTATGAGCCACGTATTTCTTATTAATTTTAGGCATTTAGCTTATTAAGCTTGGTCAGCTAATTGCTGCGTATATTTGGCTAAGTTATCAAGCTTAATCAAAGCGTCACCATTTTGAATGACTTTTTGGGCGCGGCTCACGCCATTCGGATAGTTGCTGGCAAGTCCTGCGGTATATATCGCAGCTCCGGCATTTAAGGCAATCATATCACGGGCTTTTAGAACAGCGCGGTCATTAGTATCTTCACCTGATAAAGCGGCACGAATCAGCTCAAGACTCTGTGATGGGGAATCGACATCAAGGCCAATTAAGGTTTGTGACTCGACACCCGCATCTTCTGGCATCATCTCATAAACAGAGATTTCACCGTCTTTTAACTCGGCTACCGTGGTTGAAGTTGCAAGACTGATTTCATCCAAACCATCTTTGGCACCGACCACCATTACATGACGCGCGCCCAGATTTTTCATCACTTTTGCCAAAGGCTCACATAACTGGGCGGTAAAGACGCCGATGACCAGATTTGGCGTGCCAGCAGGGTTGGTCAGTGGACCTAAGATATTAAAAATCGTCCGCGCTTTTAACTCACGGCGTACCGGATTGGCGTAACGCATTGCGCTATGGTGGTTGGGTGCAAATAAGAAGCCAATCCCTTGATTCTCAATACACTGCTGCGCTTGCTCTGGTGTCAAGGTTAGGCTAATACCGGCTTGCTCAAGTAAGTCTGAGCTACCAGATTTGGTCGAAACGCCGCGGTTACCATGCTTCGCAACTTGTGCCCCTGCTGCGGCTGCGACCAAGGCAGCGGCTGTCGATACGTTAAATAAGTTAGCGCCATCGCCGCCAGTACCGACGATATCGACCATATAATGACAGTCTTTTGGGCTGATATTGGCAGCTAAGTCACGCATCGCACTGGCTGAAGCCGTAATCTCATCGATGGATTCGCCTTTCATCCGCAGGCCCGTCAAAATCGCGCCCATCATGGCATCGCTGCATCTGCCTTGCATGATGATGAGCATGACTTGATACATCTCATCAAAGGTCAAATCAATATGCTGAAAAATCCTGCCTAATGCGGTGGTCAGAAGCTTATGAATACTCTCATCTGGCAGCTGATTGATGCTCTCAGCATTTTGCAGGCTTTGCTTATCTTGATTCATGATTGATTTTTTGTCCTGCATAGCGGCAGCGGTCATAATATTCTCACTTATTATTATCTTTTATAGTTGTCGTTTAAATACATTCATTGGATTAAAAAATAGGGTTCGTCTTTTAAAACACTTATCCTACTTTTGGTAAATTATCTGAGGATAAAACTGCTAACTGATGCATTTGTAAAAAATTATTCAGCAGCTGATAACCCGCTTCGCTTAAAATCGACTCAGGATGAAACTGGACGCCCTCAATCGCAAACTCGCGGTGGCGAATGCCCATGATTTCTTCGATATTGCCATCAGCATTTTGAGTCCAAGCGCTAACTTCAAAGCAGTCGGGTAAGCTTGCTTGCTCAATCACCAATGAGTGATAACGGGTAAACTGGGCTGGATTTGGCAAGTTGGTAAAAGCGCCTTGACCATTATGATAAATAGCCGATAACCGCCCATGCATAACCTCGCTTGCTTTGACGATTTTACCGCCAAAGGCTTGACCGATTGCCTGATGACCCAAGCAAATACCTAATATCGGGATAATGCCTTTAAAGGTCGCAATCACCTCTAGCGAGATACCAGCACTGTCAGGGTCACAGGGGCCGGGACCAATAACAATGGCATCTGGCGCAAGTGCTTTAATCTCATCAATACTGATTTCATCGTTGTGCCAAACGCTGATGTCCTGCTGCAATTCACCGAAGTACTGTACAATATTGTAGGTAAAGCTGTCGTAATTATCGATCATCAAAATCATCATTTGTTCAACTTATTATCTTTAACCTAGTGTCTTAATCTTGGTGTTCTTAGCTTCGTGTTCTTAGTGTAGTGTCTTTAATTCAATAGGTTCAACAGCGATGCGATTTTAAACGCTGTTATCTTAACACTATTTCGTTATCTATCAAACGTAGCGCTGTTGCACGCTGATAGTAATAAATGCTCTATAAAGGTGCATTACTAAGTTAAACTTTCTAAATTTTGCACTGTTATGGGACGTCATTTAATATATTCATCTTTGAGTTTGCTAGCTATACATAGCAATTGCTATGCAAATAACGCTTTAATATAAAAGATTTATATTACGTAAATGTTTGTATTTATTGTAGATAATTATTACTTTCAGCCTTTGGAAATTTTAAAAACTTGATGGCCCAAAGATGAGTTGGCATAGTAGCTGCAATTCTTATAGGTGTGAATAGCTCGCTATTAAAGCGATGTAATATTATTTACCAAGATGCATTTGAAGAGTTCAGCATTATTGGCCAGATGTTGCTAAAATAGCACCTGCATTTATTTGGCTCATAAAAATACTTAAAGCTTAACGCCAGAAAATCAGCTGTGCTTTAAGCAAAAAATAATTTTTAAAAAACTTTTCGTCTAAAATTTTCATACTACGTTACAATTTTATTACCATGTTAACCATAAGGGAAACTTTCCATGTCGAACAAATTACTTGATCTTATCGAATCATCCAATGCCAAATGGGTCGATTTCCGTTTCACCGATACCCGCGGCAAAGAGCAACACATGACTTTCCCAGCGCACAGCGTTGATGAAGAAGTGATGGAAGATGGCAAAATGTTCGACGGCTCATCGATTGCTGGCTGGAAGGGTATCGAAGCCTCAGATATGATTTTGCGCCCTGACCCAGAAACTGCTTTTATCGACCCATTCTTTGACGCAGTTACTGTGGTGGTGACTTGTGACATCATCGAGCCATCAACGCTGCAAGGCTATGACCGTGATCCGCGCTCTATTGCTCGCCGGGCCGAAGAATACTTAAAATCAACGGGTATTGGTGATACCGCTTTTTTTGGTCCTGAGCCTGAGTTCTTTGTTTTTGACGAAGTAAAATGGTCGGTTAATATGTCTGGTGTTAGCCATGAAATCGTCGCTGAAGAAGCCGCTTGGTCAACCAATAAAGCCTATGAATGGGGCAACATGGGGCACCGTCCACGCGTCAAAGGCGGCTATGTACCAGTACCACCGGTTGATAGCTCACAAGACATGCGTGCAGTGATGTGCGAGCGTATCGAAGATATGATTGGCGAAGGTTGTATCGAAGTCCATCATCATGAAGTGACTCCTTGCCAGTTAGAGATTGGCGTGGCTTTTAATACCTTGGTTCGTAAAGCAGACGAAGTACAAAAGCTAAAGTATGCCGTCCATAACGTCGCCCATCAATTTGGCAAAACCGCCACCTTTATGCCAAAACCTATCGTTGGTGATAACGGTTCTGGTATGCACGTGCATATTTCTATCTCAAAAGACGGCGTCAATACTTTCTCAGGTGATGAATATGCGGGCTTGTCAGAAACCGCACTATACTTTATCGGTGGTATTATCAAACATGCCCGTGCTTTAAATGCCATTACCAACCCATCGACCAACAGCTATAAGCGTCTTGTGCCGCATTATGAAGCGCCTATCAAGCTTGCGTACTCAGCGTCTAACCGCTCGGCGTCTATCCGTATCCCGCACGTTAGTAGCCCAAAAGCGGTACGTGTTGAAGCGCGTTTCCCTGACCCAGCAGCCAATCCATACCTAGCGTTTGCGGCGTTATTGATGGCAGGTCTTGACGGTATTCAAAACAAAATGCATCCAGGCGAAGCCGCTGATAAAAACTTATATGACTTACCGCCAGAAGAAGAAGCACTCATTCCAACGGTTGCTGAAAACTTAGAGGTGGCACTACAAGCGTTAAAAGATGACCATGAGTTCTTATTAAAAGGCGATGTGTTTACTAAAGAGATGCTAGAAGCTTACATCGCGCTGAAACAAGAAGAAGTGCAGCGCGTCAATATCACCGTACATCCTGTTGAGTTTGATTTGTACTATAGCTGCTAATTAATAATTAAGGTGGTGTTCTAAAAAGTATGCTGGCGATAGAAGTCAATAAGAAATCTATGCTAAGTTCTCTGATTCTATAGGGCTTTCAAGGCTTCAAAAATTGTTCAAGTTTTAATCAGCATACTTTTTGACACACCACCATAATTAATAGGCTCAATTGTTTTAAATAAGAAAAACCAGCTAAATTATATTTAGCTGGTTTTTTTGCGGGTAATTAAAGTGGACGTTTAATTGTTAAATTTAGTGTGTAGTCATTGCTGATTTAATGGCAAAAATATCGCATAATGGTTGCATCTATATATTAATAACAAATTGCTTTAGGCTGATTGACTATGAGCTCATCATTAAAAAGTACTGTTTTTTTAAATAAAGGGTTGTCGCTAAGCCTATTAACAGGTTTGATTATCAGCACCGCCAGTCTTTACGCGCCGATGACAAATGCCGCTGCTATTTATAAAGTTGTCGATGAAAAGACCGGTCAAGTGACCTTTACCGACCGTCCGCAAAACTACGAACAGCAGACTGGCAAACAAATTAGCCAAACCAGCGTCATGACTGGCAGCGACAGTGTGGGTGCAAATAGTTCTAGTCAAACCAACAATGCCAACAATCAGCCTGTCAATACTACTCAAGCACCTGCTGCTAACACAACTGGCACCACTGCTAATAGTGACACAACCGCTAATAAAGCGCCCATTAATTATCAGCTGACGATAACAGAGCCTAGCGAAGAGCGGGCGTATCATCGTCCGGTACAAAGCATCGATGTCAAGGTGCAAGTAAAACCAGCACTACAAGCAGGCGATAGCGTGAGCCTTTACTTAGATGGTAACGAAGTGGCGCAGGGTTTGAGCGCTTCGATTGCCACCGTTGATATTCTACCGGGTGCGCATAATATCAAAGCGGTGATAAAAAATAAAAAAGGGCAGGTAGCAAAACAGGTCGAGCGTACCGTTTATGTCATTCAAAATACCCAAACCTTGCAAAAAAAGAAGAAATTAGCAGAGCAGCTGTTGGCGTATCAGCGCCTACCTTGGCACCAAAAAGTGTTATTAAAACTGCGTCAAGATGGCAAGCAGCCCAATATGTTGTCATTTACTAAGCCAATAGCTGATAAACCCATGACCCTTGAAGAACCGATAAAGAAATAACCTTGAATCTCTTGATTAAGTGTTAATAATAAAAATATAGCTGTAAAATAAGGGCAGTCGCTGAATCAGTGGCTGCCCTTATTGTTAAAAACCATTTTTTATAACCGTCGTTATCTTATTTAGACAACTCAATCGTGCCATTGGCAGTGACTGAAATGGTACTATTGCCCGATTCAAAATTTTGGCTTGGGACAGCGCTATCCATAGCAGCTGATTCGGCTCTCATGCTATACATAGGGCGAGGGTAATTATTATTGTTGGTATTTAAGTTAACGTTTACCACACGATAGCCGCGCGCATCCCATGCACGGGTCAGGTTTTTAGCCTGCTGCTGAAAGGCGCGTGAAGCATCGGTCATAAGCTTTTGTTCGAGCGCATCTTTTTTAGCATCTGAAACCCCAAAGTTTAGATTCTCCATGACTAAGGTTTGCTGTAAGTCTGCAATCAGCTGGCTGGTGGCGACAAAGTCCGTACTCTTTAAGTCGATACTTGCTTGTCCTGTCCAACCAATGATTTTGTCATTTTTGTCGTAGCGCGGATAGGTGCGCTGCTGGCCAGTACTGACTGTCACGCTCGGGTAGCGTTTGGCGATTTTCATCGCGTTATTGATCGAAGTATTAAGCGTGGTCGCTAGCGTTTTAGCATCTGATGCTTGCGCTTTTTTATACATAGTGGCGCGAACTTCGTCGTTCTGGACTTCCTCTTTGACTTCTGTCTGAAAGGTCAGCTGATCATAACCTGTGGGTTCTGCATGGGCGCTACCCATCATCGCTGTTAGTAGGGCGGCGGTACCCGTAGCAAGTGCGGCTTTGTTCATCCAAGTGTTTTTCATGGTTATCTCCTAATTATTGCTCGTAATGGTCATCATAGTCGTATGAGGGATATGGTCAGAAAACTCATTCTCATATGAGTATTTTTTGTATTGTTTTTTATGCAACATACCCTGACTAAAATAGCAAAAAATCAACAATTTGCTATGAGAATTTTGTGATTTAAGTTGCTGTTTAGATTTGGCCGCATCGTCGCTTGCACGTAGTACTGATAAGGTTGTTTATCGCCTAAAGCAAACAGTTTGACAAAGGGGGTTGTAATAATAAAAAAATCTTGTATAATCTGCAACTGGTGGCTCCATTGGTAGCCTCGCAACATTGTTCTATGAATCCCGCCAGGACCGGAAGGTAGCAACGGTAATAGTTATAATGTGTGCCGAGGATGTGCTGATGGAGTCGCTTTTTTTTGCCTAAAATTTGCTGATAGTCCTGCTATATCGCTTTAAACGAGTCAAACCTCATAATAAGCCCTTCATTGTAAAGGGCTTTTTTTTCGCCTGCATTTCGTCTGATTTTAAACTTCAAACAAAATATATGGGTTAAAATACAATGTAGTAACCTTTAATAACAATATTGTGAACAAAAAACCTTTTGGAGTCTGATAATGAAAATGTTCGTTTGGCTATTCATTGCAGTGGTGGTATTGATCGTGGTGTTTGGGGTGTCGGTATTTAATAAGCTGGTACGTGCCCGCAACCAAGCAAAAAATGGCTTTGCGCAAATCGATGTGCAGCTCAAGCGCCGTCACGATCTGATTCCAAATTTGGTCGAAACCGCCAAGCGTTATCTGCGCCATGAAGAAGAAACGCTGACCCGTGTGATTAATGCGCGTAATCATGCTCAGAGTCTGCAAGATTCTACTAAGCATCAGCCAGATTCGCTTGAACATATGGCGTTGTTTGCCAAAGCAGAGGGTATGTTGTCAAAAGCCTTGGGGAAATTCTCAGCGGTCGTAGAAGCCTATCCTGAGTTAAAAGCGGACAGTATGATTAAAGAGCTGATGGATGAGCTCACCAACACCGAAAACCGCATAGGCTTTGCCCGTCAGCATTATAATGACAGCGTGATGTTTTATAACAATGATCGCGAAGTATTTCCCAATAATCTTGTCAGCACAACCTTTGGCTTTCGTCCACTTAGCCCATTGGTCTTTGAAGATAGAAAACTCATTGCTCAAGCACCTGTCGTCGATATGGGCTGATATTTGTATCATATTAAATGCAGTTAGTTATGGTTAGGTAAAATACATAGATGGATTTTTTTGGTGCACAGCGTAGCCGTACTTAGCGCAGCTTGTTGCTTTATGGGTTATTTTTTCTGATTGTCTTTGCCCATATTGCTGTAGCACTTGGGGTTATGGCGCTGCTGCTCACGCTATTTACCGGTGGCATTTATCATTGGGTATTAATACTGGTTGCTGTCTGGACAATCGGTAGCTTTGTCGTTGGTAGTTTTTTAGAGTATAGACGCTTAAAAGCAGGTGGTCGGGCGATTGCCCAACGTGTGGGTGCAGTGCGCTTGTTTATCGACCACAGCCAAGACACTTGGGAGCATAGCCAAGGAGTTGCCCATCAGCATCAGCCTGTATCAAAAGTTCGCTTTAGTGCCCGCCAGATTGCCGTGCGTGATGAGCGGGATTTCCCGCCTGTTTATCAGCGTTATTATGAGATTGCCCAGCAGCTAGCCATTGCTTCAGGTTTGCGAATGCCAATTTTATATGTGTTGCCTGATGAGCAAGGCATTAATGGTTTTGTGGCGGGTCGCCATAGCCAAGATATGGTACTCGTCGTCACCCAAGGCGCCCTCGATAAGCTATCTGATGAGGCGCTATACGGGCTAATAGGGCACGAGTATGGCCATATCTTACATGGTGATGCGACGTTTAATTTACAGCTAATGGTGGTGTTAGCAGGATTGCAATTACTCTATGACTGGAGTGATTCTATTAATAATTTTGGTTCTGGTTATAAAGTCAGTCATAAAAACACTCAGCAAAACAAGCAGCAAAACTATTTTGATGGCTCTTTTATTAATAGTGCGGTCAATCAAAGCAACCCTTTACCGCAAAAAGCAATCGATAGCCATGCACGTAGCACTGAAGCGCAGACAGCCAACTTTACCACTCATAGTGAATGGGTCGCCCACTGGCAAAACCAGTCGCAAAGCCAGCAATCTTCAGCTAAGAGTCAGTCAAGATGGCTACAACATAATGATAAGTTCAATAGTCAAGCGCCGCGTAATATCTGGACATTATTAATCCATGGATTGAGTTTTTCTAGTATGGCCAGTGCGCAACTGATTAAACACAGCTTTAATCGTGAGCGCGAGTTACTTGCCGATGCGACTAGCGTGCAGCTCACACGCTCACCAGCTATTATGGAAACCTTAAAGGCCATTCACCAAAATGCACTTGGTTCGCGCCTAACTGGCATCGCCGATATCAATGGATTAAGTCATTTTTTCTTTGCCAGTAGTGGTGCCGATTTAGGTGATGTCTCTTGGTTTGCCACGCATCCAAGTTTGGCTGAGCGTATGAGTGCCATCAATGCCAACGCTTATCATGATTTCGCCGTGCAAGTGGCTAAAGAAAAACGTCTCAATCAGCAAAAGATAAAAGAAATTTATGAGCAGCGCCGCTTGGGTGATTGGGGTGTGATAGTAGCAAATAGCCTAAGTAAAAATAAATTTGCTGATAAAAATATTAATAATAAATTCAATGATGTTATTGACGAAGATGCGATTAAAAAAGATGCGATTAAAAAAGAAATCGCTACCTTTTCTACTAGTGAAATGCAGAACGAATTGCAAGGCGATAACGGGCTTGAGTTTGTTGTAGAGCAAGATATTGTTATTGATGGGCGTTTGCAGGTGCAAGCAGAAGATATTGGTACTCATCAGCTGCTTAAGCCGTGGCGAGCTAAACCTGATAGTGATTTGCCATCAGATACCTTGATTGGTATCGAAGATATACAAAAGGTATCGCTACCGCAGTATGTGCTCAATCACAGTTATCACCCGCTAGGGGCGCAGGCTTTGATTGAAGCCGTGCTACTTTGTCATCAGGGCTCTGTGCTGTCAACAACAGCAACTTATGATTTAACTGATATCTGGCTTGGGCTTGATGAGGATAAGAGGTTTTCTGCTGAAACTAAAGTCGATATAAATGACACGCGAGTTTTACCGCATACGATAGATCACAAATTATTAACGGCAGTGGCAAATCTTGATCGACGCTTAGACAGTGCTTTGATTGCATTGGCGCTAAAGCAACTACGCCAGCATAATTTATCAGAAATTGCTATCGATGAGTTGCGCTTAAAATATGAAGCCAGTTATCGTAATCAAGATCATCAACATTACGTGCAGCAAAAAAAGTGTCGGACGATGCTAGTGCGCTATCAGCGAGGTATCATTGAGCTGTTTGAAAACTTACTTACGGCTGATCTAAGCCAAAAATTTGCTGATACTATAGATAATGATGATTCTATTGATAAGCCTCAATCATTATTAAATCCTTTAGAGAATACGCGCTCTCGGTTGTCTCGGTCGCCTTCGATTTTAGCGTTAAGGCAGGCGCTACAGCTGCAGCAATTGTTGCCTATATTATCTGCCATATTAAACGATACACAGGTTCAGTCGCATCTTCACCCTCAATATCCATACTATCAATGGCAGCAAGTATTGTACGCTGGCACGGATGATATTTATGCTCAGCTTGACCCGTCAGGACAGGTATTTGATGGTTTTGATGCTGTCGCAAAAACCATGCTTACTTTATTGGCGTATCGTTTATCAAAGGATGCCAAAGGGCAGATAATATCCGCACTAGATAGCGAATTACATAGCTCAGTGCTCAGCTATAATAGTGTTAGCGTTGCTCATTATCTTGTAGATTTACGCCGTCATGCACGTTTGCTTGATATTGATTTAGCTGCCGCTAGTGAGGCAAATTTGCAATGGCTATTATTGACTGCGCAAAATCTAAATAGTATTCAATTATTAGCATTAATAGCAGCCGTACCTATTTTTATAGCGCCTGCCAGTCAATCGTCTGATTCTCAAGCCAAAGGTGATGATAATTATCGACAGAGACAACAGGGCGACGCTCAAATAGATTATAATGCGACTACTAATAAGCCTTATGGTTATAATGATTACCGGCAATGGCTGAGCACGTTGCATACAGTGATGTTACACGATACGATAGTTAGTCAAGATGAGTATGATTGCTTGACCGAGCTTGCCAATCATTGGCTAGGCGTTCGGCAGCTTTTTTGAGCAGATTAATTGACAATAAAAGCTGTAAATCCATTTTAGACAAGTAGGATAGTAAATAAGCATGAGTGATGTCCAAGACCCGCTAATTGTATTGCAGCATCGTATGCAGCAGCGCCAGATTTTAGCGATGATGGGTATCAATCAGTGGGTGCAGCCGAGCTCTGAAACATTGAGTATCGCTGATATTTCTGCGCCTGCCTTGCCTGATGCGGTTATAGCTAACGCTAGCATTGTTGCATCTCATTCTAATGCTACTGCTTCTACAACAAGCACTGAACAGCCAAGCATAGAATTTTCGAATAATGAATCTTCTCATATTACATCTCCAAATATTAATGCCATAGCCGATGTGGTAGATGATGAGCCTCTTAATCATTATTATGATGACGCTAATGAGACAGGTTTAAGTCATTCTGACCAACAAAGCCCCGTCATCTATCATTTTGACTCGACTACCTCTGATATCTCCAAGCCCGCCGTTACCTCACTTGCAAATAAGGCCGTTCAGCAAACTGCTCTTGATGACATAAATGATACTGCAAGCTTTGAAGATGGCAGTTTTAAAGACAGTGGTTTGAACAAAGAGGGCTTTCAAGAGGAAAGCTTTAAAAAGGTAGCACCCTTTGATTTACAAGGTGGTCGCTATGGCGATTGGGTAATTTTGGTTGATATCCAAGCGCTCAATAATGACAGCCAAAAACTGTGGCAGAATATCACCCAAGCGCTATCTATCAGCTGTGAGACGACCTCATTTCCTATTTGTGAAGGTATGGATACCGCTGAGCTTGCCAATGCCAGCCTTGCAGGATATGTGTTTAAGATTGGTCGTCGCGAAGAGATAAAAGTGGCGGCATTGACCGTATTACCTGACGGCCTTGAGCATCCGAACTTGACTACTGTGCCCACACTCGATGAGATGCTTAAAGATAGCAAACTTAAACGTCAGCTTTGGGAGCAGTTATCAAAGTAGAATTAAAGGCTTGCCACTTACTATTATTACGACTACTACGACTTATTACGACTACTACGACAGAGAGTAAAAGATAACGATAACATTCACCTTTAACAGTTAACCTTTAATAACCACGATGATTTCATCATATTTAGGATAATAATTATGACCACTAAAGCCGCTCCTAACCGTGTACCTAATTTTTCAGCGGGACCTGCCACCATACCGACCGCCGTCTTATCACGCGCTCAAGAAGAGTTGCTTGATTGGCAGGGACGCGGTATGTCGGTCATGGAAGTGAGTCACCGTAGTAAAGAATACATCGCAATTACCGAAAAAGCGGAAGCCAAGTTGCGCTCGCTCATGGACATTCCAGATAACTATAAAGTGCTGTTTTTACAAGGCGGTGCCAGCTTACAGTTTTCAGCGATTCCATTAAATCTGTTAAATGGTGGCCGCGCCGACTATCTAACGACGGGTACTTGGTCTGGTAAAGCGGTCAAAGAAGCACAGCGCTATGCTAAATTAGGTTTAGGCGAGGTTAATGTGGTGGCAACGGGTAAAGACAGTAATTTTACCGACGTGCCAGCCCAAAGCGACTGGAACCTGAGTAAAGATGCGGCGTACTTTCACTACTGCGCTAATGAGACCATTCATGGTTTGCAGATTTTTGAGCCACCACAAGTCGATGCGCCAATTATCGCCGATATGTCCTCTTGCATTTTGTCACAGCCCATTGACGTCTCTAAATTTGGCATGATTTACGCCGGTGCGCAAAAAAATATCGGGCCAGCAGGTCTGATTATCGTGATTATCCGTGAAGATTTATTGGGCAAAGCGAGTGAATGGTGCCCACTACTGATGAACTATGAACATCAGGCGGAAAAAGAGTCGATGTCAAACACGCCAGCGACGTATTCTTGGTATTTAGCAGGGCTGGTGTTTGATTGGTTAGAAGAGCAGGGCGGCGTCGCTGCTATCGGCAAAATCAACCAGCAAAAAGCGGATTTGCTGTATAAAACCATCGATGACAGCAGCTTTTATAGCAATCCAGTTGACCCCAAATATCGCTCTATCATGAATGTGCCGTTTACCTTAGCGGACAGCAGCCTTGATAAAGTGTTTTTAGAAGAGTCGGAAGCGGCGGGCCTTATGAACCTAAAAGGTCACCGCGATGTTGGTGGTATGCGCGCCAGTATTTACAATGCAGTGTCATTAGAGTGGGTACAGCAGTTGGTTGACTTTATGATAGACTTTGAAAAAAAGCACGCTTAAGTTAGCACAGGTTTTAAAATAAAAGACGCAACTTTTATGAGCTGCGTCTTTTTTTATGCGTATTAGTGTTTTTTAAGCGGCATAATCCGTCATGTAGCAACCTTAACGCTGCAAAGCATTAGGTTAAAAAACCTAAATTTGTTATGATAAAATTTCGTCAATTATGTATTTTGTCGTCAGTCGCGCATTTTTTATCCCAGTTGGTTTAGAGTAGAGGGTCGTTATGAGGGGTATTACATAGTCATGATGCTAAAAAACTCTATGCTAAAAGCCGTCTTGCTTGTTATTACGGTCAGCTGGATACCTGTTAGTATCGCAGCGCCAATCACCACGACTGCGCTTGGGCATAATAGTACCACTGAGTATATTGATGTACCGTATATGCCTTATGCCAATCCAAAGGCGCCCAAAGGTGGTACGCTGTCGCTAGATGCACGCGGCACCTTTAATGCGGCCAATAAATGGATGACCACAGGCGTGGCGATGGTTGGCACCGACTATCTGTACGATACCTTGATGACGGGCTCCCTCAATGAAGCCTTTACCATGTATCCGCAGCTGGCTGATAAAGTCACCTATGATCCTGACGATACCAGTTGGATTATTTACCATGTTAATCCTGCTGCGCGCTTTTGGGACGGCTCGCCCGTGACCAGTCATGATGTTAAAGCCACTTATGATGCGATATTGACTAAAGGTCCGATGTATATCCGCAGCTATTTGGGCGATATTAAAGACATTGAGATTATCGATAAGCAGCGGGTAAAGTTTGTTTTTAAGTCTGATGATAATAAAGAGATATTATTAACGGTTGGGCAATTCCCTATTTTTGCTAAATCCTCGATTGATACAGATTTTGAAAAAATAACATTGACGCCGCTCATGGGTAGTGGTCCTTATAAGCTTGGCCGCGTCGATGCGGGGCGTGCGGTCAGCTATGTGCGTGATCCCAATTATTGGGGCCGTGATTTGATGGTCAATCGCGGTCGTTATAATTTTGATATGATTAAGTTTGTCTATTATCAAAGTGATGAGATTGCTTTTGAGGGTTTTAAATCTGGGCAATATCGTTTTCGCCCTGAGAATAAAGCGTCGAACTGGGCAACGGGTTATAACTTTCCTGCAGTCAAGGCAGGTTTGATTTATAAAGAAACTATAAGCAGCGAAAACCCAGTACCAATGCAAGGTCTAGTCATGAATATGCGACGTCCCATCTTTCAAGATATTCGCGTTCGCCAAGCCTTGACGGCAGCTTACGATTTTGAGTGGATGAACAAAACTTTATTCCATGGCCAATATGAGCGCTTACAAAGCTTTTTTCATGGCTCAGAGCTAGCAGCAACTGGCACGCCATCTGCGGCTGAGATGCAGGTATTAAAACCATTGCTAACCAAGCTTGAACCAATTCAGCGGCAAGCGGTATTGACGGAATGGCGATTGCCAACCAGCGATGGTAGCGGTTTTAATCGTCAAGGATTGTTAGAGGCGCGGCAGCTATTGCTAGAGGCTGGTTTTTATTATCAAGATATGAAGTTGTATCAGCCAAACGGTAAGCTTGCTCAGATTGAGATCTTGATGACGGGTGAAACCATGGGGCGGGTATTGTTGCCTTATATTCGTAACCTAAAGCGTTTGGGCTTTGATGCGACCTTACGCCAAGTCGATGGGCCACAATATTATGAACGTGTGCGCCGATTTGACTACGATATGATGGTCGACATCTTTGCCCAGAGCTTATCGCCTGGCGCGGAGCAAGTGGGCTTTTGGGGCAGTGCTGCCGCCGATGAAGCGGGTAACGCCAATACCATCGGTATTAAAAACCCTGCGATTGACAGTGTTATTAAAAAACTGGGCGATGCTAAAAGTCGCGATGAGATTGTCTTATATACGCACGTACTTGATCGCCTGCTACGGGCAGGACATTATTTAGTCCCTTTATATGGCAAATCTAGCACCAATGTTGCCTACTGGAATCAATATCGGCATACGGCAAAACTGCCGACCAATGCGATCGGTATCGATTATTGGTGGTCAGATAAAGAAGCGGAAGCCCGTGTTAATCGATACTTAAAGCAATAGTTTAAGATAATGGCTCAAAACAGTTATTTAAAAATTATCATTTAAACCAGTAAATAAAATCTCGTTTCATTTGGTTTTTAAAATTTAATAAAAAACATCAGTAATAAAGACAATCACTGCTAAGGATTTTATATGAGTATTCGTATTCACCCCATTAAAGCGTTCAATGACAACTATATTTGGACACTCATTAATGAAAATAATAAGCAGGCGATTGTCATTGATCCGGGTCAAGCCGAGCCAGTTATCGCTTATTTAGAAGAAAATGGCTTGGAGCTGACGTCTATCTGGACCACGCATCATCACCATGATCATATCGGCGGTGTTGCCGAGCTACAAGAATCTTATCCGATGACGCATTTGGTTGCGCATACAGAGCATAACGTCGATGAAGATCAGGCTATCAAAGATGGTAGTACGGTCAGTGCGTGGGGCTGTGCCGCGCAAGTGTGGGATGTGTCTGGTCATACTGCAAGCCACATGGCGTATATCTTAGATATCGATGGACAAAAGCATTGTTTTTGCGGTGATACCTTATTTAGTGCCGGTTGCGGACGTGTCTTTACCGGCACGATTGAGCAATTGCATGAGAGCTTTAAGCGCTTAAATGGCTTGCCAGCTGAGACGCTGCTGTATCCAGCCCATGAATATACTGCCAGCAACTTACGCTTTGGCTTATCTATTGAACCTGCCAATGAAGCGATGCAGCAAGCGCTTGCGCAAGCAGAAGAAAAAACCGCCCAAGGTATCCCGACATTGCCAGTCATTTTAGAACACGAGCGCGCAATCAACGTGTTTTTACGCACGCAAGAGCCCAGTGTGATAGCAGGGGTGAGGTCTAAAGTCACTATCGATGATGACAAGTCTTTGACAGTATTTGCCGCATTACGTGAGCTTAAAAATAACTTCTAAATGCTAGGGCGTGTCCTCACTTCAAGCGATTGTATCTAAATGGGCTAAAAATGGCTAAATTTTGCCAAATATCGTCAAATAGCTGATTAATACCCCGGTATTATTTGCGCTATTTTCCTCATTTGACTGCAATTTATCTCATTTTTATGACCGTTTTTAAAATGAGGACACACCCTAAGTTGTCATATCTCTATGTTTTAGGAAGCCGTCATTATGGGTCGTTATATCTTAAAAAGGTTGTTACTGATATTACCGACGCTATTTTTGATATTGCTGGCGAACTTTGTCATTGTCCAAGCGGCGCCGGGCGGCCCTGTCGAGCAGCAACTGGCGCTTATCGAACAAAGTGCAAAAGACGGTGCGCTCAGCGGTAATATCGGTGCGGGCAGTGCCGGTGGCAATAAGAGCACTTACCAAGGCACGCGCGGCCTATCTGAGGAAATGGTAGCGGCAATTAATGCGCAATACGGCTTTGATAAGTCAGCACCTGAGCGCTTTTGGCTGATGCTAAGGAATTATGCCAAGCTTGATTTTGGGACATCGTTTTTTAAAGGTCAATCGGTGACTGACTTGATTGTTGAAAAATTACCAGTATCAATCTCGCTTGGGCTATGGAGTACGCTGCTGATTTATATGATAGCGATTCCGCTTGGTGTCTATAAAGCGATGCATCATGGCTCAGGGATTGATAAAGCAACAGCCATGCTGCTTGCTATCGGCCATGCGATACCTGTTTTCGTATTTGCCGTCATACTGTTAGTGTTTTTTGCCGGTGGCAGCTATTGGAATATTTTTCCGCTACAAGGATTAACTTCCGAAAATTTTGACCAATTAAGCACGCTTGGTAAAGTGAAAGATTACTTTTGGCATCTGGCATTGCCGCTCCTAGCAAGTACCGTTGGCGGCTTTGCTGGCTTGACTTACTTGACCAAGTTTAGCTTTTTAGAAGAGCTCGGTAAGCAATATGTGCTTACCGCGCGAGCCAAAGGCTTGGGCGAACGGCAAGTGTTATACGGCCATGTGTTTCGTAATGCGATGTTGATTATTATCGCCGGTATTCCAGCGGCTATCGTTGGGATTTTCTTTGCCGGTAATTTTTTGATTGAGATTATCTTTAAACTTGATGGTTTGGGGTTGTTGGGTTTCGAAGCCATTCAGCAGCGTGATTATCCGGTGATATTTGGTACGCTGTTTATCTTTACTTTGCTCGGGCTGTTATTACAGTTAATCAGTGATTTAAGTTATCACTTAATTGATCCGCGTATTGATTTTGAGGGGCGCTAATGTCAAGTCATCCATTATCTTCTGTATCCTCAAACACATCTTCCATTGTCCCAGAAAAAAAACGCCGCCTAAATCCTATTTGGCAGGCACGCCTAAACCGTTTTCGCCACAATCGCCTTGGAGTAATATCGCTATTTATTTTTGCCCTGATATTTGTCATTTGTATGGCAGCCAATGTCATTGCCAATGACAAGCCGCTACTGGTGCAGTATCAAGGTGATTATTATTTCCCCGTCCTAAAAGCCTATCCCGAAACGACTTTTGGTGGGGTGTTCGAGACTGAAGCCAATTACAAAGACCCTGCAGTGCAAGCGTTGATTGATGAGCAGGGTTTTTATATTATGCCGCTCATTCCCTTTGCCGATCAGACACCAAACGTTGAGCTTGGGATTCCATATCCAGCCGCGCCCAATAGTCAAAATTGGCTGGGTACCGATGACTTAGGACGCGATGTGCTGGCGCGGATACTTTATGGATTGCGGGTATCTTTGTTGTTCGGTATCGCCTTGACGCTTGCGGGTGCACTCATTGGCATTATCGTTGGTGCGATACAAGGCTATTACGGTGGCTGGGTAGATTTAGCCGGGCAGCGCTTTATGGAAGTATGGGGCGGGATGCCGCAGCTGTTTATGATTATTATTTTGGTCAGCTTGTTTAGCCCTAGCATATTTATGTTATTTGCCATGATGTTGTTATTCGGTTGGATGGGGCTAGTCGGTTTGGTACGGGCAGAGTTTTTGCGTGCGCGTAATTTTGATTATGTTCGTGCCGCTCGTAACCTTGGGGTGTCAGACAGTCAAATCATGCTCAGGCATATCTTACCCAATGCATTGGCATCAAGTTTGTCGCAATTGCCGTTTATTTTAACGGCTAATATTATCGCGTTAACAGCGTTAGACTTTTTAGGATATGGTCTGCCACCTGGTTCACCGTCGCTTGGTGAGCTGATGGTACAAGGGAAAAACAACCTCGATGCCCCTTGGCTCGCGCTATCAGGGTTCTTTAGCTTAACTTTTATTTTATCCTTGCTCATCTTCGTTGGCGAAGCGCTACGTGATGCCTTTGATCCGAGGCGCTCGTGATATGACAACTGATAAAATAATAACCGCTAATATGACGACCACTACTGAGCAAAGTGCTAATGAGCAAAATGCCCATTCAAATGATAGTCATAGCAATAGCCAAAATAAGCTCATGCTGAGCGTAGATAAACTTAGCATCGTCACGGACGCAGGCATGGTTCTGGTCGATAAGCTATCGTACGAGCTACGGCAAGGGCAGACATTAGCGATAGTAGGCGAGTCGGGCTCTGGTAAGTCGATTGCCAGTCTTGCGCTATTAGGCTTGCTACCGGACAGTTTGACGGTTAGCGGTGAAGTGCAGCTAGCAAACGCCAAAGACATGAGTGCGCTGCCAATTACCAATGACAAAGGGCGAAATGTGGCGCTGCGCTCTATTCGTGGGCAGCGTATCGGTATGGTGTTTCAAGAGCCGATGACGGCGCTAAACCCACTACATACGGTCGGCAAACAAATTGCAGAATCCTTGCGTATCAGGGGCGCCCCCAAAAAACAGTGGCGCGAAAAAAGTATCGCTTTATTAAACGATGTCAATATCAACGACCCTGCTGATAAGCTAAATCGCTATCCACATGAGTTATCAGGCGGTCAACGCCAACGGGTCATGATTGCCATGGCATTGGCGCAGCAGCCTGATGTTTTAATCGCTGATGAACCGACGACCGCGCTTGATGTGACCTTGCAACATGAGATTCTAACCCTGTTAGATAACCTTAAGTGTCAGCATAATATGGCAATGATATTAATCAGCCATGATCTCAATCTGGTCAGGCGCTATAGCGATGACGTCATCGTCATGCGCCAAGGACACACGATTGAGCAAGGGCAAACGGCAGCAGTATTTAGCCAGCCTAAAGCGGACTATACCCGCTCGCTTATCAAGCAAGATTTCGGGCAAGCACTCAGTTTATTGGATGATGAAAGTCAGTTACCAACCGTATTGCAAGTCAGTAACCTACAAGTAAAATTTCCTATTGAAAAAAGCTTGTTTGGCGGCACCAAACGTTGGTTTGATGCGGTAAAAGATGTCGATATGACCCTGCAGAAAGGGCAGGCGTTGGGTATCGTTGGTGAGTCAGGCTCTGGTAAAACCACCATTGCCCTTGCGCTAAGCCAATTACTCAGCAATCAAGCGCGTGTCAGTGGTCAGATAATGGTCAATGGACAGGACATGACGGCATTGTCCAAACGTCATTTGCGCACCTTGCGCGCGCAAATTCAAATGGTGTTTCAAGACCCCTTTGCCAGTATCGATCCACGTATGACGGTCATGCAAATCGTCGAAGAAGGGCTGTTAGTACAAGGTGTCAATAAAGCAGAACGCCAGCAAGCAGTGATGGATAGTTTGGCGACTGTGCATCTACCAGCGGAGTTTGCGCAGCGTTATCCGCATGAGTTATCGGGCGGTCAGCGTCAGCGCGTCGCCCTTGCGCGTGCCCTTATTATGCAGCCAAGTTTATTGATATTAGATGAGCCAACGTCGGCGCTTGATAGCACCACGCAGGTTACGGTGGTCAACTTGCTACGGGAAATTCAAGCAAAATTGCAAGTCAGCTATGTGTTTATCAGCCACGATTTAAAAGTAGTCCGCGCCTTATGCCAGCATATGATGGTGATAAAAGACGGCGTGTGTATTGAGTCGGGCCCTAGCGAAGATGTGTTTAATAATCCACAGCACCCGTACGCGCAGCAGCTGTTGCAGGCGAGTTCCTTATAACAATAAACGCTATCAATTATTATAAGTAAAAATCATGAGAAAATTATGCTTGATGCTTTTATCTAGCGCTCTATCGCTTAGTGGTTGTTCGGATAGTTCAACCGTAGCTAATACAGAAGAAAAATATGCCATTGGCGATCTTGGTGGCGTTTCTGTAAATCTACCTAGAGAATTTGTCGAATTGATTGAATAGGATGGGGATCCTAGTTGGGGAGAAAAGCGCGTGGGTAAAAAGCCTGAACGAACCTACAACAAGTCGCTACTGAGACTATTTTAAGTTTTCGTAAAGAAGCAAGTTGATGGCTGATTTTCTTTGTATAAGTAAAGATGCGACGCTAAATAACCAGAACATCGCAGTTCATAATAATCATGACATCCTAAAAATGGCGGTGGTACAATAAGTTTAAACAGTAGTCTGCTTTATGTAGACGCTGATGCAGTATTTTTATTCACCGTGCTTTTGTTTTGACAGCATTTTTTATTTTGACTGCGGTGATGAATCACTGCTTTAAGTTGTCGTTGTTGCTAGTATTAGCATTATTAAAAAGGATTTTTATACCTATGAAAAAACAAAATACTATTTCTAAATTGGTCAGTAGTACAGGCTTACAACACGCTGGTTATTTGGCGGTTGCTAAGACGCGTGCCAAAGTACTAAAAGCCTTTTCTTACGTAGTGCCAGTCAGAAGACCGATGTTGTTTGTCGGTGAGACCTCGTGTGAAGATTTGTGTGACATGCTCATCAATGAAGGCAATACCAATGTTTTTATCGTTACGGACGCGGTATTAAACAAACTTGGTATCCCTGCTAAAGTCACAGATTATCTAGATAGCAAAAATATCAGCTATAAAATCTACGACGGCATTACCCCAGATCCTACTTTTAAAGTCGTCGAAGAGGGATTGCGCAAGTCTGTCGACGCTAAGTGCGACTCAATTATTGCCATCGGTGGCGGCTCGGTTATTGATGCGGCTAAAATGATTGCCATGTCACAAGGCAATAACTGCAAGCCAAAACAGCTTATCGGTATCTTGAAAGCCAGAAAACCTTCGGTTCCGCTTTATTGTATTCCAACCACAGCTGGCACCGGTTCAGAAGCGACGTTGGGTGCGGTGGTGTCAGATGACAAAACGCATCAAAAAGCCCTATCTATCGACCCAAGAATGGTGCCATTAGCAGCGGCTATCGATCCGATTATTATGAAAGGCATGCCGGCGCATATCACAGCAGATACCGGTATCGATGTCTTAACCCATGCTTTAGAAGCGTGGATGAGTGCCAATGCTAGCGTCGAGACCGATTATTATGCGGCTTCTGCAGTTAAAACTGTAATGCAAAACCTACCACTGGTTTATAAAGATGGCGGCAACTTGAAAGCACGTGAAGAGATGGGTATCGCCGCTCATTACGGCGGTATCGCCTTTAATAAAGCCGGTCTAGGTTACGTTCATGCTATCGCTCACCAGTTGGGGGCGCACTATAGTATCCCCCACGGTCGTGCCAATGCCATCGTCTTACCATATGTGCTTGACGTCAATCGCAAAGGCAGCAAAAAAAGATTGGCAGAGTTAGCTCGCAAGACTGGTATGGTCAAATCGGGTCAAGCTGACAAGAGTGATAGCGATATTGCCGATAGTCTCATCGCACAAGTACGCGAGCTGATTGCTACCTTAAATATCGATCCAACCGTTAAAAATATGCAAAGCAGTGATTTTAATGATATTGCCAAAGCCGCGGCAAAAGAAGTCAGCGATACTTATGCGGTGCCGACTTATCTATCTGCTGCTGAGATTAAGGATATTTTAACCAAGATTAAGCAAGCCAGTGATGAGCACGCCAGTCGTGATGCAAAAACTGATAAGGTTGCTTAAGTTATTTAAGCTACTTAATAAGTCCGATGATCAATCTCTAAAAATAAAAAAGAGCACATTGCGATATCAACAATGTGCTCTTTTTCTTTACTTCTCTGTTGCTTATAACTAGCACTGGTTTTATTTTAAACGATATTAAAACGCAGGTTTACGCTTTGGCACCGCATCTAAAAACTCATTACGGGCTTGATTGTCGTGTACATACTCGCCCAGCATCGCTGTGCTGCGCGTGGTTGAATGCTGCTTGTTAACGCCGCGCATCATCATGCACATGTGCGCTGCATCCATAACCACTGCCACACCGCGGCAACCTGTCACATCCATAATCGTTTGTGCTACTTGTTCGCTTAAATTCTCTTGAATTTGCAAGCGACGAGCAAACATATCAACGATACGGGCGAATTTTGACAGCCCTAATACTTGACCATTGGGCAAGTAACCGATGTGCGCGACGCCATGAAATGGCAACATATGATGTTCACATAATGAATAAAATTCAATGTTTTGCACCAAGACCAATTCACGATTGGTCGAAGGAAATACCGCGCCATTGACCACTTCTTCCAAGCTTTGATGATAGCCTTGCGTCAAATGCGCAAACGCTTTTGCCGCGCGTATTGGAGTATCTTGTAAGCCAGGACGCTCTAAGTCTTCGCCAGTTGAAGTGATTAGCTGACGATAGGATTCAACACTTTCTTGAAAATCTGTTGCTATTGTTGGGGTATTGCTCATAAGTTTGGCAGCCATCCAAAATGTGGGTGTAGCTTAACGCTAATCCTGGTTTACAAACAATGGTTGTAAAGGATTTTTATAAAAATTGTGCAAGCTGGGAGGGCTGTGATTATACTTGAAATCCACTTAACTTCATACTGCTATGCTCAGTAGATAATCGTTTTATCCATATTAGCTATTACTATGAAAGGAGATTAAGCGTTTATAGCGTGTAAGTAAATACAGTATACGAGTGTTTACTTAAATCAATTCGTGTATAATGGGTCATCTTTTAATTTGTGTTTTCACTCGCTATTTATGAGCGAGCTATTAAAAATAATCTGTCATTTAAATCGATTTACAGGGAACTATTATGTTACTACAAGGACAACGCTTTGTCGTCACCGGCATCGCAAGCAAACTTTCTATCGCTTGGGCAATCGCTGAAGCGCTGCACCGTGAAGGCGCATCGTTAATTTTGACTTATCCCAATGACAAAATTAAAAAACGTGTCGATATGGCCGCCGAAGCCTTTGAAGCGGACTTGGTACTTGAGTGTGATGTGGCATCAGATGAATCGATTGCTGCATGTTTTGAGCAAGTGACCGCGCATTGGGGCGATGGTATTGATGGTGTTGTCCACGCGATTGGCTTTGCGCCGATGGACCAGTTAGATGGCGATTTCGTCAATGCCACTACCCGTGAAGGCAGCCAAATTGCTCATGATATCTCAAGCTATAGCTTTGTGGCCTTGGCCAAAGAAGCACGCGCGCTGCTAGCCATGCGTCATGGTTCTATGCTGACCTTGACCTATGAAGGCAGTATTTCCGTATTGCCAAATTACAACGTTATGGGCATGGCAAAAGCCAGTTTAGAGGCCAGTGTGCGCTACCTTGCTACCTCGATGGGCGGTGAAGGTATTCGTGTCAACGCGATTTCTGCTGGTCCTATTCGTACCCTTGCGGCAAGCGGCATCAAATCGTTCCGTAAAATGCTCGATATCAGTGAAAAAATCGCCCCGTTACAGCGTAATATTACCCAGACCGAAGTCGGTAATGCGGCGCTATTTTTACTATCACCGTGGGCATCTGGTATCACCGGTGAGATTATGTTTGTGGATGCAGGTTTTAATACCGTTGCCATCAGCGAGCAATTAATGATGCTTGATGAGACAAAATAATGTTTGTAAGCAAAGTTAATATGAGTTAAGCAGTAGAGAAGACGGCCAATTGGCTGTCTTTTTTGGTTATAATAAGGGCTTTTTGGTGTTGGGCCATTAGGCAACGAATATGATAACCAGATTACCAAAATGGATATTTTGGGGCGGCGCTGTACTGGCATTTAGCGCAGGCTGCGTCAATACCGCCGCATTAATGGGCTTTACCAATTTATCCGTCTCGCATGTGACCGGAAACGTCAGCCTGTTTTCAGCGGCGATTGCGCATTTAGACGGTCGCAGTATTTTATATATCGGTGCTTTGCTGCTGTCTTTTTTGGCTGGGGCAATATTAAGCGGTTTTGTGATTGGGCAACGATCATTAAAGCTCGGTCGGCGTTACGGCAGTGCGCTGTATATAGAAGCGGCGCTATTATTGATTAGCTATTGGTTATATCAGCAGCATGATTACTTAGGACAATTGGCAGCGGCGATGGCGTGCGGCTTACAGAATGCGATGGTCGCTACCTATAGCGGCGCGGTTATTCGTACCACCCATTTGACCGGTCTGACCTCTGATATGGGCGCTGCCATCGGTAACTGGCTGGCGGGACGGCGTATCAGCAAGCCTACATTGGGCTTTCAAGCGATTATTTGGTACTGCTTTTGCGGTGGCGGCGCCGTCGGGGCGTTTTTATATGCCAAAGTTGGCTATGGCGCGTTATTTGTCCCTATTAGCATTGTTTTGAGTGCAGCTTTTTTCTATAACTATATGTCAGACCGTTTGCCAGAAAAAAGACAGCCGAGACAAAAAAAGCGCCCATCTGCTTGATGAGCGCTTTTTATTTTAATTTTCTAATTCAAATAAGCTTAACGAGACAAACTACTTATCGTCTTCTTCGTGATCTTCATGTTCATGTAACCCTTGCATCATATCTAATGCGGAGTCGTCGGTACGCTGCTGATCTTTTTTATCCAAGCCATCTTGATTGATGTCTTTTGGCGCCATTTTTGTGGTCGAATCGGTTTTGTTTGAATTTGGCATAACATATTCCTGTTTGTTTTTATCAATGTCCAATAAAGTCCAATAAAAATATAATGGGTAAATTTATCGGCTTTTAGTTTTAATTAACTTATTTAGTATGAGATAGCACTGTACGCTTGTACATACACGGTGTACGTTTGTTTAGTGACGATGTGTAACCATACATCACACGGATTCCTGCTTAATTTTTCTATAACCACATTTATTGCAAAATTATTAGCAGCACTCTTAAGTCAGTTTTTTGTTATATATCTGCTATGATGACGGCGTGTTTTTTGCGGTTACCGATTGATGAAGGGTAAGTTGCCAAAGTACGCTTTTATTTTAGGTTTTTTACACTGTCTTTGGGGAAAATAAGGACATTTTATGTCAGAGCAAAAACTAGATAGCCATCTTCCTGATGATGGCAACGAGTATTTATTTACCGATACCTTTCCAAAAGGTACAGGTAAAGGGTTGATAGTGGTCGCTATTGCGGCGGTTATCAGTATGATTATCTATAACGTTTTGCCGTTTGATATCAATGCCAATAAAGGCCTTGCGATGTTGTTTTTCATCGGGGTGCTGTGGTTGACAGAGGCGGTACACGTTACGATTACGGCGCTTTTGGTCGTCGTCGTTGGTGCGTTGATTGGCATTCCAGAGTTTGATGCGGAGATTGGTTTACAAAGCTTTGCCAATCCGACGATTTATTTATTCTTTGGTGGTTTTGCTTTAGCTGCAGCACTACATGTACAGCAACTGGATAAAAAAATTGCGTTGAAGATTTTATCGATGTCAGGCGGTAAGCTCAGCACGGCAGTATTTTTGATATTTGGTGTGACAGCGTTTTTGTCGATGTGGATATCGAATACTGCGACCGCGGCGATGATGTTGCCACTAGCACTCGGTATTTTGACCCAAGTTGACCGTGAAAAAGACCGTGGCACCTTTGTTTTCGTATTACTGGGTATTGCTTATTCAGCGAGTCTTGGTGGTCTGGGTACGATTGTTGGTTCGCCGCCAAACGCTATTGCCGCAAAGGCGCTTGATATTGCGTTTGTAGACTGGATGAAGTTTGGTATACCGATGATGTTGGTGCTCTTGCCATTATTATTGGGTGCCATGTATGTGTATTTAAAACCAAATCTAAACCGTAAGATTGTACTGCGTGAAGACGAGCCTATCGCTTGGAATAAACCGCGTATAGTGACGATTATCGTCTTTATCATTACCGCCCTTAGTTGGATATTTTCCAAAAAAATCGGCGCTGCATTAGATATCACGGATACTGATGCCGTAATTGCCTTATCCGCTGCTGCTGCTGTAGTGAGCTTGGGTTTGGTGTCATGGAAGCAAGTGTCTGATAATACCGATTGGGGCGTACTCATGCTGTTCGGTGGCGGTATCGCGCTATCGACGATTTTGAAAGTATCAGGTGCGTCTTTAGTACTGGGCGAAACGGTTGCCAATGCGCTGTCTTCAGCACCGCTTATTATCGTCATGATTGCCGTATCGGCATTTATTATCTTCTTGACGGAGTTTGCTTCTAATACGGCTTCTGCTGCTTTGTTAGTACCAGTGTTTGCTGCTATTGCTGAGCAAATGGGACTGCCACATGAAGTGCTCGTCTTGGTCATCGGTATTGGCGCCTCATGTGCCTTTATGTTACCGGTTGCCACGCCGCCGAATGCGATTGTCTTTGGTACGGGGCTGATTAAGCAAAACGAGATGATACGTGTTGGTGTTATTCTTAATATTCTTGCTACCCTAGTCGTCGGGTTGTGGGCGTATTTTTTCTTAATATAGCCTAGCAATTAAGTTCATCATAATCCCTAAAGCCCGATATTTACTTAAATGTCGGGTTTTTTATTTCCTTTTATTGTTAGTCTGTGTATAACGGAGTGATTTGCGAGGAAGAAAAAAAGGATGGAGTATTCTAGTAATAAGCAATTCAATACTATTGCAGCTATCTCAGACATTCACAGTAATGTCTTTGCGCTTGAAGCTGTGCTTGCTGATATCAGACATCGAGATATTGACCAAATTGTTAATCTCGGAGATATTCTATATGGACCGATTGCGCCTAAAGCCACGTATGAGCTTTTAACGAAATATCAAGACGATATTATTACTATTCGGGGTAATCAAGATAGACAGATTTATGAAGCTACGACAATAGAGATGAAAAGCAATTCTACGCTGACTTTCATTACAAAAGATTTGCCTAAAATGGCGATAAGATGGATGCAGAACTTGCCTTTTGATTATCATTTGAATGACGATATATATCTGTGTCATGGGTCGCCAGCGGACGACATGATATATCTATTGGAAAATATAGAAACAGGGCAGCCGACGCTACGTAATAACACAGATATTTTAGCATTGCTCAAGGGTATCGACAGTTCAGTTATCGTATGTGGCCATACTCATATTCCGCGTACAGTCATGCTATCGACAGGACAAATTGTTGTTAATACAGGTAGCGTTGGCTATCCCGCCTATAAAGATGATTTACCAATCGTGCATAAAATGCAGACTTATTCGCCCCATGCCAGTTACGCTCTTATTAAATGTGTTGAAAATAAAAAAGGTAAGCAGTGGCAAACTGAGCATATTAGAGTGCCTTACGATTATGAAGCAGCAGCTAAATTGGCTTTAGCAAATGGTCGTGAAGATTGGGCGTTTGAATTAAGGACAGGGCGAGTATTGTAACTGGAGAATAGTCAAAGTGTCTTTAGATCAAGCTGATAATATTGATTGCGGTAACTATAATTTTTATATATATAAAAAGGACTGATTAAAATGCTAACACTGTTTATGGTACAACTTGGTGGTCGCCCCAAAGGTCGTTTGATTGAGCAACATGATATATTTTTTGGCGTGGCCAACCAAGTCAGCGAGCTGATAGAGGATATCAATCAGCACTGGCCTGAGGTTAAAAATAAATGGCACATTGACTCGTATCGAGCGATTAGCAAAGTTGATAATTATGCGATTAAATTGGTCGAATCAAGTAGCCAAACAGAGAGTACCAACGATGTAGAGAGTACCAACGATTTAAAGTTATTCTTTATCAATTTAGGGGGTTATCAGCGCGGCAGTTTCGAGGAGTTTCATTATAAGCTGCTTATCGTTGCTGCTACTCAAGCGGACGCTATTAAGCAAGCAAAACAGAGCGAATTTTATAAAGCCTTTACTTATAAAGATAAAGAGTCGCCTTTTAATGCCGCCTCGCATATTGATGATAAGTTTGAGGTAGATATCGACGATATTTATAACGTCAATGACCTTATTCCAAATGTTCGGTTGTTAATTAAGCCGATTACTAACGATAACAATGAATTTGCGAATACTGATGATAAAGAGTACGTTGGTTATCTGAGTATCAAGAATTTAAGGAGGTTAGGATAATATGGCTTTAAATATGTACTATAAAAACGGCGTTATTCGCAAAACGCGTAGCCAAATCTCTGATGAGCTATTGACCACGCTTTATCAGGTTCATAATAATGCCAATTTTCCACAACTGACGTGGTTAATTGATAATCTTTATGAAAATCCACAGATCCAGCCTGATGTCGCTAAATGGTTAGCTGATGAGGTGGTGGCGTTTGAGAGACTGTTACTTTCGTTGCACCTGCCTTTTCCTATGCTGCCTCTGCAAAAGCTCCATAGCTTCTTTACGGGAGCTGCAGCTAGGGGGCAGGTGATTTATACCAGTAATTAGTGAATTTTTTGCTTTAGCCTGTTTCTATAACCATCTTGAATCACGCCCAAATTACCCCCATAATCTAAGCACTTCCAAATAATAAATAGCCTAAGTAAATATGCCCAATACTTCTAAGAATACCGCAGAAACTGCTACTGAAAACCTAACCAACGACCTAAGCTCTAATGAATTTAGCTCCAACGAAAATGAAGCAAGTAAAGCCGCCAACCCAAATAATGATGACTCAAATATCACGGTAAACAGTGATAACGCATCTTCGTACGTGAAGGTTGCCACTGACTTACCAGTTTTAGCCAAAGATAGCTATTATCTCAGCCGTTTAGAGCGTGAGCTGGCACGTGCCGCTGTGGCTAATAATAAAAGAGATCAGAAGGGTTCTGATAATAAAGCAGAGGATGGGCTAACCAAAAAACGTGCGCAGTATGACAAAATAAAAACCCGCTCACAGCAAGCGGTGCAAGCGCGTATTGATAGTATTCCTCAAGATTTAGCAGCCAAGTTAAATCTTGACTTGCCCGTGAGTCAACGTGCTGATGACTTGGTTCAAGGTATTATCGATAACCAAGTGATTATCGTGGCAGGTGAGACCGGTTCTGGTAAGACGACGCAATTACCAAAGCTTGCAATGCTGGCAGGTCGCGGTATCACAGGGCAAATAGGTCATACTCAGCCAAGGCGACTGGCCGCACGCAGCGTAGCAAACCGTATCGCGGAAGAATTGGGCGAGCAGCTCGGTAATACCGTCAGCTTTAAGATTCGTTTTAATGAGCAAGGGTCGGCACAATCTGTCGTGAAGCTGATGACCGATGGTATCTTACTGGCTGAATTGGGGCATGATCGGTTTTTAAGTAAGTACGATACTATTATTATTGATGAGGCGCATGAGCGTAGCTTAAATATTGACTTTATTATGGGTTATTTAAAAAAACTGCTGCCCAAGCGCCCTGATTTAAAAGTCATTATTACCTCAGCGACCCTTGATACTAGACGCTTTAGCGAATATTTTAGCCATTATGATAAAAAGCTCAAGCGTAACGTGCCTGCGCCGATTTTTAATGTCGAAGGTCGCAGTTACCCTGTGGAAGTTCGTTATCGTCCGTTGACCGATGAGCCAGTAAACAGCTCGGATGATGACAGCTATGATGACTTTGAAGAGAATCTGCCTCGCGCGGTGGTTGCTGCCGTCGAAGAATGTTTTAGCGATGCACAAAACAAAGGTCATGCCGATCAAGCAGATATTTTAATATTTGCGGCGACAGAAGCTGAAATTCGTGAGCTCCAAGAGGTGCTTGAGCGTCATGGGCCAAAACATACCGAAGTATTGCCCTTGTTTGCTCGCCAAACTTATGAAGAGCAGCAGCGAATCTTTCAGCCGTCAGGTCGCGGCCGGCGTATCGTTATCGCCACCAACGTTGCCGAGACGGCACTGACCGTACCCGGCATTCGCTATGTGATTGACTTAGGATTTGCGCGGATTTCGCGTTATTCGTATCGCTCACGCGTACAGCGTTTACCGATTGAAGCCATCTCACAAGCAGCGGCCAATCAGCGTAAAGGGCGTTGTGGTCGTGTCGCGCCCGGCGTTTGTATTCGGCTTTATAGCGAGGAGGACTTTACTGGTCGTCCAGAGTTCACTGAACCTGAAATTTTACGTACCAATCTTGCCTCCGTTATTTTGCAAATGGCCAACCTGCGCTTAGGCAGTGTCGATGATTTTGCCTTTATTGAGCCACCTGATAGCCGCTTAGTTACTGATGGGCATAAATTGCTCGATGAATTGGGCGCGATTACTTCTAAAAAAGAAGCCTCTTCTGCTAAGCAAACCAACAAGCCCAAAAAAGGTCTTGACCATCTGGTTCTGACACCGACTGGGCAAAAAATGGCACGTATGCCAATCGACCCAAGGTTGGCACGTATGTTGGTTGCCGGTAGCGATTTTGATTGTATTCGCGAAATGCTCATCGTGGTTGCGGCGCTTGCTGTCCAAGATCCGCGCGAGCGTCCTGCCAATAAGCGCCAGCAAGCGGATCAAAAGCATGCAGAATTTCGCCAAGATGACTCCGACTTTTTATTCTATTTAAGTCTCTGGAAAGCCTTGTTTGAAAAAGACGAAGACGGCAACAAACTGTCTGGTAATCAGCGTAAGAATTTTACCAAGAAAAACTATTTGAGCTTCCCGCGTGTGCGCGAGTGGAATCAAACCCATCGTCAGCTGGTACAAATGGTCACTGAGCTAAAACTGACCGACGTTAAGGAGGCAAAAACTACTAATAAAGGTAGCAATAAAAAAGCTTCTTTAGATAATGTGACGAGCGACCCTACCGCGATTGAAGATGAAGAGCTCAAAGCCGTTAAATATGCCAATTTACATCGTGCATTATTAACGGGTCTGTTATCTACGATTGCGCATAAAACTGAAAATCGTGGTGAATACTTAGCCGCGCGCCAGCAAAAAGCCAAGATTTTCCCAGCCAGTACGGTGTTTAAACAAGTACCGCCTTGGGTCATGGCCTTTGAAGTGGTGGAAACCTCGCAAGTGTTTATGCGTACCGTTGCTAAGATTGAGCCTGAATGGATTATCTCAGCGGCAGGCGACTTGTTAAAATATCACTACTTTGAGCCGCATTGGTCGAAAAAGACGGGACGTGTTAAAGCTTACGCGCAGATTAGTTTATTTGGGCTGATTATTATTAGTAAACAGCTGACCAACTATGAGCAAGTGAACTTGGCTGAATCGCGAGAAATCTTTATCCGTGATGGTTTGGTGACCGGTAATTTGGGTCGGCAAGCGCCATTTTTACAGCATAATATGGATAAAATCGCTGATATTGAACGTATCGAAGATAAATTGCGTCGCCGTGATTTATTGGTTGATGAAGAAGCACTGTATCAGTTTTATGATAAAAAAATCCCTGAGCATATTGCCAGTCGTAAAACGTTTGAAGATTGGCGGGCCGAGGTGGAAAAAACTGATACTAAGTATCTATTCTTCACCGATGATGACGTGCTTAATAGCCAAGCGCCAACGACAGGCGATTTTCCAGAAGTGTGGAAACTGGGTGATTTAAAATTACCGCTGCGTTATGTCTTTGATCCGTCAAGCGATGATGATGGCGTGACCATTCGTGTGCCACTGGTAGCGCTACCGCAGCTTGATGCGATTGAGCTATTGTGGGGCGTACCCGGTTGGCGCTATGAGTTGGTATTGCAATTACTCAAGTCATTGCCCAAAGACATTCGCCGTCAAATCGTCCCCATTCCTGATACTGCCGATAGCTTGTTTGATGAATTGCAGCCTGCTGGTGGTCAAGGTTTATTAAAGCAGCTGTGCCAAGCTTTAAATCGTCGCGGCATTATGTCGGTGACGCCTGAGAGTTTTAATCCTGCTAGCATCGATCGCTATTTACAGCCGCAAATCTGCGTGGTCGATGACAAAAACCGCATTATCGAAAAAGGTCGCGACCTACAAACGCTACAAATTCGCCATGCTAGTGAAACCCGCCAAGCAGTGAATGAGCAGCAAGGCACACATACAGAGTTCCCTGAGCATTTCGCCTTTAGCAAAAACCATCATAGTGCAGGCGTGGTGATGAAACAGTTTGCCGCCTTGGTCGCAGACGCGTCGGGCGAGGCGGTATCGATTCACCAATATACCGATGTCAATGCAGCGTTGCAGGCGCATCGTATCGGGGTTTTAACTTTAATAAAAGCTAAGCTTGGCGCGAAGAAAAAACAGCTGACCAGTCAGATTGATAAGATATTTAAATTGGCTTTTGCTCCCCTTGGCGATATGGAGAAGCTAAAAACCATCGTCATCGATGCGGCATTGGATGCTGCGCTTGAAGAGCATTATGTGCTATTCGATCATACTGCCGATTTACCTGAAAGCGCTGATGATATTGCCGTAGCCCTTGCGGAAGAATTGCCTTTTACGCCAGAGGAGTTTGAAAAAACCTTAGAAGTCGTCGCTGGTAACTTCCTATTAACGGGTCAAGATGTCATAAAAACGCTTAAAAATGTCTATACGCGTTGGCAGCGTATCCGTCAGAGCTTACTCATGCTTGATAGAGAAATATTTGGCGAGTCTATCGAAGATATCGAAGACCAGCTAGAGGATTTGCAATTGGCTGATTTTGTTTATCGCATGGATTATAGCCATTGGCAGCAGTATCCGCGTTATTTGGAAGCATTAGAGATTCGTCTTGAGCGCCTTGAGCATAATCTGGAAGCGGACCTCGATGGTGTCTACGCTCTCGATGAACATATGGAGCGGCTGGCAAATCGTGCCAATGATAAAGCCATTAGCGAATATCGCTGGATGGTTGAGGAATATCGCATTCAGCTATTCGCGCAGCCGATGAAAACCCGCATGGCGGTATCACCGAAGCGTCTAAATAAAATGTGGGAGAAAGTGAATTAAGGCTCAATTTGAGCTTTAGAACTTATTTATTGACAACATTTTTCTGGGCGTTACACAATAGATTGATGTAATTTTTTTAGCAGGATAAAAAATAATGATTAAATTTAGACTGATAATATTAGGATTTGCATCAACTATATTTATGATTACAGGCTGTGGTGAAACACAAGCCAGTAGCAATAGTGACATAAAGGCAGTCGCACTCGATGATGTGGCAAAAGAAGTACAGTTACGCGGTAAGTTTAAAAGAAGCTTTGAGGTTCATGAACTGGTTTCTAATGGCGTCACTTACTACGTATCAGATCCACAGCAGCTATTAATGAAAGATTCAAAAAGTATCAATCAACAAGGCTATTATAAATATTTCGAGACTTGCGTCGTTGGTAACATCAGCGCTATCGGTAAATATGGTCCTTTAGGTAAATATCAAAAGCAAATAACGGTCAGTGAAATCTGCGCCTAGTTTTGATAGCACGGGTGAATGAATGCACCTTCTTGCTCTAAACAATCTTTATCATCAATAAAAAAAGGCTGGATTAGCAATCGCTAATCCAGCCTTTTTATTTAACTATAGATAAACTATAGCAATACTCTAACCTTTGGATACACCATATTGGCAGGAGACAAAATATCATCTAGAGTTTCTTTGTCCATCAGTTTTTCTTCTAATACGATGTCGTAAACACTGCCGCCAGTTTCTTGAGCTCTTCTCGCAACAAAAGAAGAGGCGTCATAACCAAGGTGCGGATTTAGCGCGGTGACCAGACCGATATTATTGAATACCTCGACACTACATGCCTCGTTGTTCATCATCAGACCATCAATACAGCGCGTGGCAAACATCTCACAGATATTAGCCAGCATGCTCATACCGGTAAACAAGTTAAAGGCAATGACGGGCTCAAAGACGTTGAGCTGTAGCTGACCGTTTTCTGACGCCATAGCGATAGTATGGTCGATACCCATGACATGGAAGCAAGCTTGGTTCACCACTTCAGGGATCACAGGGTTTACTTTACCCGGCATGATGGAGCTACCAGGCTGCATTTCAGGCAAGCGATATTGCGCCAAACCAGCTCGCGGACCCGAAGACTGCAAACGTAAGTCATGGGCAATCTTAGATAAACGCGCAGCAAAGAGACGCAAATTGCCAGACAAAGCCACATAAGCACTGGTGTCTTGTGTCGCTTCAATCAAATCTTCAGCAATATAATAAGGTCTGCCAGTCAAATCAGACAAGGTTTTGGCAACTTCTTCAGAATAGCCCGCTGGTGCATTCAAGCCCGTACCAATTGCTGTGCCGCCCATATTGATTTCATGAAACAGCGCACGAGTAGATTCGATACGATCCATCTCTTTTTTGATCATGGTTGCAAAGGCGTTGAACTCTTGACCCGCGGTCATAGGCACAGCGTCTTGCAAATGCGTGCGACCCATTTTTAATTGATCGGCAAGCTCCGCGCTTTTTTTCTTAAGGCTGTTATACAAGATATCCATTTTACTTAATAGATGGACACAGTATTCATCTAACGCCACATTCATCGCTGTAGGGTAGGCGTCGTTGGTTGATTGTGACAAGTTGACATCGTTATTTGGATGCACGTGCTGATAGTCGCCTTTTTCGTAGCCTAGGATTTCTAAAGCACGGTTAGCAATCACTTCGTTGGCGTTCATATTGGTTGACGTACCTGCACCGCCTTGGAACATATCAACGATAAACTGATCATGATATTTATCAGCAATTAAATCATCGCACGCCGCTGCGATAGCGTCTTTAACGGTGTCATTTAGTACACCTACTTTATTATTGGCAATCGCTGCCGCTTTTTTAACGGTGGCAAAGGCACGAATAAAGGTCGAAAACTGGTTTAAGCGCACTCCACTGACAGTAAAGTTTTCAAAAGCACGTAGGGTTTGGATACCATAGTAAGCATCAGCGGGCACGTCACGATAGCCGAGTAGGTCATGTTCTTGGCGAGTAGCAGTTGTCATGCAATAAATCCTTTCAATAAAAAGCCCTGATTAAGACGCAAAGATACCGTCATTTGTTAACATGACAGTAGTAGCCTTGCATTGGTAAGTCTATATGGTTGACCTTATAGCATAAGCCTTTTAGGTAGGGATTAACAATGAATATTTATTACATCACGCATAATAAAATAAAAAACTTTATATTATAAATAGTAAGCGCTAAACGTTTTTATCTGAAGAAGGCCGTAAACTCATTAAATCCACCTTCAAAGCAAAGATAATATGATTTTATCTCTACTTTAATATAGTCAGTGTAAAATAAAAGCGACACGTTATAGATTTTTGCGACTGGTATAAATTTTCCTTGCTTGCTGTTATCACAGAGGCTACGAAAAATTCATCCCAGTCGCACTGTATCGATTTTAGAGTAATTCTACTATAGTTAGTTTAAAGCACTTAATAAGCGCCAAAATTTGCTTTAGGGTTTTGCTCTTATATTTTCTGTCACCACGCCCATCGCATAAAACAGCAAGGCGATAAGGGTCATGGCGACGATAAACGGCGTTAAAACCCAAATTACAATGTTAATGAGTAATGATGATAATAGACCATTAAAGATAATGCTGTGCGGCGCGATAAAATCGGTGATGACATCGACAGCGCGTTTGGCGATCGGGAAAAGTAGGGTGCTGACAGCCAGAATATAGAGATATTTGGCGAAGTCAGGATTGCTTGAGAGGACGATAAAGTAAAAGCCTACATAGTAGCTGATACCTAATGCCCAGCATTTGAGAGTGTAGCTGAAACGAATCATGTGACTTCCTCCCTAAATCTGACGGTGATGTGACCATCCATGGATAACACATCAATATCTAATATATTCCAATAATTGAATATATTATTATATGTTATATTACGAATATACAAGTCAACTGTTTTTTATCACCATCTTTATTTAACTAATAGCACACTAGCTGCGAGATTAAAGCCTAAAATTTTATCAATAGAAAATAAATAGCCTAAGCAAAAATTAAAAACCAATGCAATAAAAAGGGAAAAACCATGTGGAACGAGCGCTATGACGAAGCAGAATATATTTTTGGTACCGAGCCCAATGACTTTTTAAAAGAAAATTTTCAAAAAATACCGCTAGGTGGCAGGGTGTTATGTTTGGCTGAAGGCGAAGGCAGGAATGCAGTTTTTTTAGCAGAACAAGGGTACGAAGTGTCCGCCATGGATATGTCTAACGTAGGATTAAATAAAGCTTTAAAGCTGGCGCAAGATAGAGGCGTTGATATCATCACTCAAGTTGCTGATTTAGCTGACTATGAGTTTGGCCAAGCACAGTGGGACAGTATCGTTGCTATCTGGGCGCATCTGCCGCCAGCCATACGCCAGCACGTTCATGGGCAGATTGCATCAGCGCTCAAGCCAGAGGGCGTGTTTATCTTAGAGGCTTATACCGAGCAGCAGCTAAGCATGGACGCTGTCGGCGGACCTCCTGCAACACAAAAAGAGCGCTTTGGTTCGTTAGCAGTTTTGCGTGCTGAGCTGGCAGAGTTAGAAGAAATAACGGGTATCGAAAAGCAGCGCATGATTTCTGAAGGTAAGCGCCATCAAGGTTTGAGTGCGGTGGTACAGTTTATTGCTAAAAAAACAGATGAGCATGAATTTAGGTGCTAATTTATGAACGTGATTGTCAGTTTTGATAATACTTATATTCTTTGATTTTGACTGCTTAATTCTAGACCTGTAATTCAGCACTCGGGCTGATGCCAAATAAGCGTTTATATTCTCGGCTAAATTGGCTCGGGCTTTCATAACCGACTTGCATAGCGATTTGGGCGATTTGAGTGTCATTTGCTTGGATCAGTCGTCTTGCTTCCATCAAACGCAGGCTTTTTTGGTATTGAAGCGGGCTTAACTGAGTAATTTCCTTAAAATGATGATGAAACCCTGAGACACTCATCCCGCAGCGACTGGCCAATTCTTCGATAACTATTGCCTCATTTAAATGCGTCTTTATCCAATCGGTAGCTTTGCTAATACGGTGCGTATGGCTGCCATTGACCACCAGTTGGCGCAATTTATTGCCTTGCTCTGCTATAAGCAGGCGATAGTAAATCTCCTGCTGAATTAATGGAGCAAGAAAACCAATATCATTTGGATAATCAAGCAAGTGTATCAGGCGTTCAAACGCCGCCATGATGGTACTGTCCAATTGCCACTTTATTCCTAAATGACCTGCAGTATTAGGTAGTTTCGGCGGTATTTTTGCTAAAACCTCACTAATCATAACAAGGTTTAATTTCATAGACAGCACGATAACCGGACGCTCTACCGTCGCATGCCTTATGTGCATGCTTAAAGGGATATTAACGGGGCAAAACATGAGATTACTTTTGTCAAACCTTTGACAGTCGGCACCTAAGTAAATCTCGCGCGCACCTTGTAAAACGATGCAGATACTAGGTTCTTGAATATAGCTGACGGCTTTACTGGGTTTATCAGCACAGTAAAAAAACAAACCTGAAACGGCGGATTCAATGGTTTTGTTTCTAGGTAATAACGATAGGAGTTGCTCGATGGTTGATTGATTCATTAGCTTTTCTTATTTTATACAATTGCTCGATACTATAGAGTTTTGTAGGATTGGGCAAGAGGTTTGGAGCTATGTTCTAACAGATTGTCGCGCTGAGTCTTATACTAGCCTTATTGAGACTGATGCAGCCTCATGATTGATTGAATCAAATTTTGTGTAAATAAAACATAAGGAATAGATAATGAAAATATTTTATAAAACTCGCGCCACAGCAACCGGCGGTCGTTCTGGTCACACCGGTCTTGATGATGGTTCGTTAGGTTTTGATTTGGTTTCTTTTCAAGAGCAAGATAAAAAAGGTGTCAATCCAGAACAGCTTTTTGCCATGGGTTACGCCGCTTGTTTTGATAGCGCCTTAAATATGACGGCGCAGCACATGAAACTGCCGATCACTGCGTCAAAGACCTCGACCCAAGTTGGTATTGGTATGAAGGCCGATGGCAGCTATAACTTAGATATCGATTTGTACGTTGAGGTGTCTGGTATCGATGAAGTACAAGCGCAAACCCTTGTTGAGGCGGCTCACCAAGTATGCCCGTACTCCAATGCTACTCGCGGTAATGTGGATGCGCGTTTGCACGTGACTGTGGTTTAGATATCATTTTATTAAACAATGGCTTTGATAGCTGAGTGAGTAGATACACTAATAACTATAAACAAGTATAAGAATACCGTGACTTTCAATTGCTTGGATATATAACGTATCCAAGCAATTTTTTTATCCAAACAAGATAAAGGTCATTTGTTTAACTTTATAAACGAATAAAGCGCTCTTTGAGCAAAATAAAAATAATATCAATACTAAAACTTTGTTCGAAATTAAATAGTAGTGACGTTTGCTCTCTGTTCTATTTTGTGTGAATAACTTGCTGCGCTTCGAGTTTTTCTTTATGTCTGTTATGGTAAAAACTAATAAGTTGATAGCGAAATGACAGCTTATTTTTATAAAGTATCTTTTTTACAAAGTGCTTTTCAAATTATAACAACATAATAATAAGGGCAAATATTATGAATAATGACACTAAGAACAATAATGCTAAAGACGCTGATGCTAAGAATAACAAAAAGCGCATTATCGATAATTCTGAAGATTTAAAAGCTAAAATCACTGAATCTATTGATGACTTTAGGTTGCGCGCTGAGCTTTTGATAGCTAATTTAAAAGAGGGCGGCGATGATGGTTATGACCATTCGACGACCACTGCCGGTGAGAAAGGGCTTAAATCCGGAAAAGTTTCAGAGCTAACGGTGATTGCACCGTTAAAAGAAGGTGGGGCAGAACGGCTAAAAAAAGTCTTAGAGATTGCTGGCGGTAATTTGGCAGGGGCAACGCGGGTTGGTACGTTGCACGACTTGCGTTTTGTGTTTTTAGACAATGATACCAGAGTGTTGTTTTGTACGGCTTATGATGGCGATTGGGACCCTTATATCGACGACTTTGCCACTAAAATTCCTGAACTGATGGATATTTTATTTGGGAGCGTTGAAGGTTGGCCTGGCATTAAAGACCCGAGTGTCAAACAGTTCATTTTAGATCATCAAATCACTGCCGCTGGTTGGTATGTAGGAGTTCCGCATCTGACTATTCAAGATATTCGCCGCCAAGACCGCATTGTTAAAGGCATTAATAAAGCGCTGGATGAAGCACAGTCTTAAAGTTTGTGATAAAACAATAAGATATCACTAATTTATGCCATCCTTTTATATCACCATTTTTAAATGGGCTGGGTGATATAAAAGGTAAGGGCAAAGTAAACTCAGACAATGATAAAAATAGGGTTAACAATGAGTAAAAACACTGGAAATAATAATAAAAATGATAGTACTTCAAAAGATAATCATCCTTTAACCAGCAAACTGCATGAATTAAAGGATAACTTTGGCAATCGTATCGAAGACAACAATATTGAATCTTGGTTAGCAGATATTAAAAAAGAAGTCGGCGATGGTATCGAGACTTTAGCGAATAAAGCACGCGGCGTCTTTAATCCAAATACCGTCACCATGCAGCTAGAAGACATTCAATCCATTATTTTACGCGATCGACCAACGCCTTATTATGGAACAATCGTTGCGCTGAAAATCAATAATGCAGAAGCTGGGCGCCAACTTTTGAAAACCGTTTTACCTGACGTGACTGGCAGTAAGGCGTGGCATAAAGACATGCAAGCGACGCTATCTATTGTCATGACTTATGATGGTTTAGAGGCGCTCGGCGTGCCGCGGTCGTCATTGGATAGCTTTCCAGAATCCTTTAAAGCAGGTATGGCCAAGCGCGCAGAAAAGCTGCAGGATTTCGATATCAATGCCCCCGAAAACTGGGCTGCCCCTTTTGGTGATAAAGGCGATATCCATGTCGGTGCGGCCATTATTGCTGATAGTAAAGAGAAATGGCAAATAAAGCTAAAGGAGCTGCAAGACAATATTCAGTCGTATATCAATGAAGATAATCCCGCCAATGGCGATATTGTAATTCTTATGGAACATGCTTTTGGTTCAGACAATAATGTCAAAAACGTCTTTGGCTACCGCGATGGTATCAGTAATCCAGAAATTCAAGGCAGCGGTATTCAAACGCCGCCAAGTCTTGACGGTGAGGCGATAGCAGCAGGCGAGTTCGTATTAGGCTATGAAGGCGAGGCGGGCACGATAGCACCAATGCCGCAGCCAGAAGTCTTGGGCAAAAATGGCTCGTTTATGGTATTGCGTGCCTATAACAGTCATGTCGCCGCCTTTAATAAATTTCTAAAAGAAAATACGCAGAGTGACGAAGAAGCGGAGTTACTGGGCGCAAAAATGTGGGGACGTTGGCGCTCAGGTGCGCCTGTGGTCTTATCTCCTGAGCACGATGATAAAGCACTGGGCGATGACCCCAACCGCAACAATAACTTTGGCTATAAAGACGATCCTTATGGCAAAAAATGTCCATTTGGTGCCCATGTACGGCGTATGAATCCAAGAGACAGCAAAGACTTTATTTTATCAGACGTACGTATTCACCGTATCGTTAGGCGCAGCGTCGGTTTTGGCGAGGTGTTGCCGCCCGATGTGACTGAGGACGATGGCAAAGAGCGCGGGCTATTTTTTATTGGTATCAATGCTCATGCTATGGAGACTGTTGAATTTTTACAATCGCAATGGATTAATGATGGTAATTTTATGAGCTTAGGAGAAGAAAAAGATCCGATGCTTGGTGTCCATCATGGCGATAAAGACGCCGCTGCTGATACCTTTACCGTACCTGCTGACCCAATTCGTCAGCGCTATCACGGTATCGAAACTTTCAATACCTTGTACGGCGGTGAGTATTTATTTATCCCAAGCTTATCGGCGCTAAAATGGATGAGTGAATTGTCTTAAAAGCTTAAAAATACCGTTTCATTTACAAGAATAACTACTGATAAAAAAGGATTAAAAAAATGTTAAAGAAATTATTCAAACCTAAATATGTACCTTATGACTCAAAATATATTGCGCTGAGCGCAGAAGACGAGCGTAATATTCGCACCATTACCGACGATATCAAAAACTATATTGCTCGAAGTGATAAAGCCAGTAACGTCGATTACCATACGCGCGATGCCCATGCCAAAGGCTACTGCGCCCTTAAAGCCAAGTTTGAGATAGTAGATAATTTGCCTGCTGAATACGCGCAAGGTCTGTATGCCAAAGCAGGCATTCATGATGCCGTCATTCGTTTTTCTAACGGTGCCTCGCGCGTTTCGCCTGATCGTAAGCTTGGATTAGCGCAAGGTTTAGCGATTAAGGTCTTTGACGTAGCGGGTGAAAAACTCGCTCCCGGCGAAGAAGATAGTCCTAACTTTGATTTTAATTTAATCAATCATCCGGTATTTTTCTGTAATCGAATCGAAGATTATGCGTATATCTCTAAGCTGTTTTTAGAGCTGCCAAAATACGCTGAAAAAGGCGCAAGAGGCAAAGCGCAATTGGCTTTTAATTGGTTGACCAATTACGGCTCAAGATTACCGACCAAAGAGTCTTTTAAAACCTTTAAAGCACTGGGCGGATTTATAACCATTGAGCCAAAAAACACCTTGCTTTATGATTTTCATTCACAAGGCGTAGTGCGTCATGGCGACTATATGGCAAAGATAAGAGTCACGCCAACTAAAGCAGCGGCTAAAAAAATCGCCCGCCGTGAGCTTGATGTAAATGCACGCGAGGAAGCAATTCGCCCGCTGATTATCGATGAAATACGCGAGCATGATTATCAGTTTGACGTCCAGATTCAGCTATGCCGCAACCTTAAAAAGCAGCCGATTGAAGAGATCACCACCGAATGGAAAGAGAAGGACGCGCCATTTGTGACGGTAGCGAGACTGACAATTCCTTGTCAAGATGTGCCGGATGACGGTCATTTTGACATTATGGAAAATCTGTCTTTTACGCCGTTTCGCTGCCTAGAGGAAAACCGTCCGATTGGCAATTTGCAGCAGTCGCGACTAAAAGCCTATCAAATAGCTTCAGAAACTCGTCATAAGCTAAACAATGTCAAACGCCGCGAACCTAAAAGCTTAAAAGAAACTTTTGATAAGTCATTCTTTTAATTGCTTATAAATGCCTAAATTTTTTTATTAAAGATAAGTTTGAATAAAAAAATAAGGCACAAAAAAGAGCCAGTAGTTTGACTGCTGGCTCTTTTCTTTAAATAGGTTTAAGTAAAAATACAGATGTTACTTAAGTCACTGTTTATCAACTACCAGTCATTATTTATGATTATTATAGTTGGCAATTAACTTGGTATTCTTGACCTTTGTCTGTTTTGATGGTCATGATGCCGTAATCTGCTTTGGTGTGCCAATCGTAAGTGGTCTGTGGGTTCACATCGTTGACATAGCGAGCGCCAGAACCTGAAACGGCTTGTTTCATGCTAACTTTAGCGTTGTCTAAGCCAACTTTTGGTAAAGTAACGTTTAGGTTGGCAGCTTCACCGTTTGCAGTATAAGCAGCAGTGATTTGACCGTCGTCTTCACAAGTAAATGATTGAGTTACTGGTTGAGTATTGGCTGGTGGCGTTGTGGTGGTCGGCGCGCTGGTCGCACAAGCAGCGAGTAGTACGGCAAAAGGGGCAACAGCGAATAATTTTTTCATAATAGTCCTCAAAAATTAATGTGAATTTTATTTGTTACGTTAAGGGCGTATCATACAATAAAGAATGTAATTTCGTGTTGTGGTTCGTACTTTGGCGAGTAACATCAGCTGGCGGCTTTATCACTGCACGATCTAGTCAGTAAGGTCTTGCTTGTCCTTTGTTTAAAATAAAGACCAACACTGCGCCTAATATCACTACGCTTGCGATAATAAAATCTAAGGTCAATTTCTCTGACAAAAATATCATACCGAGTAGAGCAGCAAGTACTGGTACGCAAAGTTGCACCACCGCTGATTGGGTCGTTTTTAAGAGTGGCATCGCCCTATACCAGATACTGTAACCGTTACCAGAAGCGATAGCACCCGATGCGACTGACAATATGACACCTGTCATGCTGATATCATTTAAATAACCCAGACCGATTAATGCCAATATCGGCACTGCAATTAGACTTCGTATAAAATTAAAGCCCGTCGTTCTGAGCGGCGAAACGCAGCTTTTACCACGTATGCTATAGATACCCCAAGCGCTACCGCTTATTGCCATTATAAGCGCCGCCGACAAGGAAGGCGTGCTAGCTGATGGCAGCATCAAGTACATAAAACCTATCAATGCGATCAAAAGTGCTGTCCACTGTACGCGAGTTAATGGTTCTTTGTGATAGATGCCCCAACCAATCATCGTAAGCTGCACGGCAGCAAATAAAATAAGTGCCCCCGTCCCTGTATCAAGCGCTTGATAAGCCACTGAAAAAAATAGCGCATATATGACTAAGCAAAGACTACTAAACCAATCGCCTGTGTCTTGTAAAACGGTCTTATCAGTATTGCCAGTCTGTTTTGAAGTATTTCTTCTTAAACGGTTTCTTCTTAAAAAATACGCTTGCAGCAGCATGATAAGACCAAGGCACGCGGCAGCGCTAAGCAAGCGGATAACGGTAAAATTCCAGGCATCAATTGCGCCGTCTGCCAATGCCATTCTACAAAGCAAAGAATTGGCGGCAAAAGCTATTAAAGCGATCATCGTAAATAGGGCAGCTTTCAAAAATAATTCCTACAGGCACGATAGGTTTTTGCCTAAGATTTGGGGTTATTTTTCTATTCTTTTTAGCCATTTAGCCATTTAGCCATTTAGCCATTTAGCCACTTGTTGCACCCGTTGCACTCTATCGCCACCGATGCGTTGAAAATCTTTATTATGCAAAGTTAACTGACTGGCAAAGTAAGCACTGATATCTTCACGCTGATGCGGGCTATCACGCAAATCATCGGCGACCCACGGGATATCCACTTCGGTCAAGAGTATCAAATCGTAATGGTGCGTTAATGCCGCTTGAGTAAGCGCTTTAGGACAGTCGCCGTAATACCAGTTGGCATACACCATCAGCTCAAATAAACTGGTATCACAGAATAAATAACGGTTATTATCAGGCAATTGCGCGGCTTGTTTGGCAAGTTTATTTTCTAAGTCAATTTGACCTTGCGCGATAGGTAGTAAATCATCCCACGTGCAAGTCAGTTGCTCGTTATCCCATTTTGCTTGCAGGTAAGTGCGCATATATTCTGGTACCCACGGACTGCCAAAATGCGCAGCCAAATCGCGGCATAACGTGGTCTTGCCGGTGCTTTCTGCCCCTAATATCGCGACATTAAAGACCGATTTAGGCGTATGCTGCGTGAGATTGTAAGCGGTAGCGTCGTTGCCATTCATAGTATGCCCAGATTGCGATGAGAGTGAAGACTACGTACTGTAGCGCGGTAAAAGTTAGACCTTTATAAAAATACAGCGGCACGGAAATCGCATCAGCAATAATCCAAAGTAGCCAGTGTTCGATTTTACGCCGCGCCATCAGCCACATCGCCATTAAAAACAGCGCGGTGGTCAGCATGTCGGTGTAATCGACCCAGGTAAATAAGTGCAAGCCCAATACCGCGCCATCAAAGCTAAAGTTATTATTGATAACAGGTCTAAAATAATAGACCAAAGCGACAAAGGCGACGGTCGCTGCCGCCAGTACAGTAAGAATAGGGAGATCTTTTTTGTTTAAATGTTCAACGTCAATGGCAGAGTGAGCGTCCGCATTATAGGTGTGTTCATCTTGCTGCTGGCTGGTTGGATTTATATGGTCATGATGCTTTTTGATGTCTGTATTGTGCTTATTTTGCGTCCAATTTATCCAACCATAAATACTCATGATACTGTAGTAGGCGTTGATAAACATATCGCCGAACAGTTGCCATTTCCAAAGTAGATAGATAAAAATAGCGGTGCTGACCAATCCAATAGGAAAAACCAAAATATTGGTTTTGCTGGCAAGTAAGACGCTACTGACCCCAAATATGACCGCAATCAATTCTAAGGCAATAAATAGGGTCGAGTAGTCAGCATACTGCCCAAATAACCAGTTTAAGAGTTCCGCCATTGCTATTCCAAAAGTAAAAAGTAAAGCGAGAGTTAACAAACAAGTTGCAACCAAATGATGATAATTCACAGCAATTATAGCGCAGCTGTCGACAAATGAAGCCAATCTTTACTTATTCTCATTAAGAAATGGATTATTTGTAACAAAGTATTAGAAAAATTATATTATTCAGGCATAATAAAGGCACTTATTTTAAGTTTACAGTTATTCACCAAAAATTAGACGACTGTTGTTTTTCTCCACTTTTATGCTTATTGCAAGCACCATCGTAGTAGACAAGGAAGCGTATCATGACGACTTGTATCACGGGCACTGGCCTATATATCCCCCCTTATAGCATTAGTAATGAAGAGTTAGTAGAGTCATTTAACCAGTATGTTGATAATTATAATGCCAAACATGCTGACGCGATTGAAGCTGGTACAGTTACGGCGCTAGAGCACTCATCAGCGGCCTTTATCGAAAAAGTATCGGGCATCAAATCACGTTATGTGATGGAAAAGGACGGTATCTTAGACCCTGAAATTATGGCACCTGTCATTGCCTATCGTAATTTGGGCGAAGAGCTGTCTATCATGGCAGAAATGGGCGCTGCTGCACTAAAAGATGCGCTCGCTGATGCAGGTCTTGAGGCCAATGATTTAGACGGTATTATTCTTGCGTGCTCAAACTTCCAGCGTACTTATCCTGCGGTCTCTATCGAGATTCAAAATGAGATTGGTATGATTGGTGGCTTTGCTTATGATATGAACGTTGCTTGTAGTGCCGCGACTTTTGGTCTATCGCAAGCACATGGTTCTATCGTTTCGGGACTTGCCAAACGCGTTGCGGTTGTGAACGTTGAGATTACCTCAGCGCATCTAAACTGGCGCAACCGTGACAGCCACTTTATTTTTGGTGACGTTGCAACAGCTTGTATCGTAGAAGAGCTTGATACGCCAAAAGGCTACGAGATTCTAAACGCCAAGTTATTCACTCAGTTTTCGACCAATATCAAAAACGAATATGGCTTTATGGATCGCTCTGAGTTCTTAGCAGCGCAGACTGAGATGTACCCCGATATCAAAGAGCCGGTCACTGACAAACTTTTTTTACAAAACGGCCGTAAGGTTTTCCGTGAAGTCTGTCCAAAGGTATCAGAAGTTATCACCGAGCACTTGCAAGAAAACCACATCCCAACGTCTGATGTGAAGATGATGTGGTTGCATCAAGCCAATGCCAATATGCTGGATTTAATCTTGCGTACCGTTATCGGTAAAGAAGCTGATAAAGCGATTGTACCAAGTGTCATTGATGAGTTTGCCAATACCAGCTCCGCAAGTCCTATGATTGTGTTCCATCGCTACAAGGATCAGCTAAACTCTGGTGATTTGGGTGTGATTTGCTCATTTGGCGCCGGTTACTCGATTGGTTCGGTACTGGTTCGTAAGGTTTAATAGTTAATAGAAGCTCTGTTTTAACCATAAAAATAGCTAGGAGTATTCTTAGCTATTTTTTTTGTGCCGTATTTTGCTTTAACTATAGAATAAGAGAAAAAGTCAGCTCAGATTTGAGTGTAATTAGGCATAAATCGGACAGTTTGTGAATATAATGGCAAGATTGCTGAGAGGTTTTAAATTAAGCGCAAAAATTTGCTATAATTACTCTCTTATTTTACTCATTTTAAAAAAGTCCTTTTATGAAAGAATCCTTACGCCTGCGTTTAGACCAGATGGTAGACCGTTATGAAGAGGTCACCGCTTTATTATCCGACCCAAGTGTCATCAGCGATAATAATAAATTCCGTGAATTGTCCGTTGAGCATAGTGACTTGATGGAGATCACGACGTTATGGCAGAACTATGTGCGGGCAGAGACGGATCAAGCGGATGCAGAGGCGATGCTTGCGGAATCATCAGACCCTGAAATGAAAGAGATGATGCAGGATGAGATTGACAGTGCGCGTAAGACCATTGCTGAGATGGAAGAAGCACTTAACGTCATGATGTTGCCAAAAGACCCCAATGATAAAGTGCCTGCTTTCTTGGAAATTCGAGCGGGGACAGGCGGTGATGAGGCGGCGATTTTCTCAGGTGATTTGTTCCGTATGTATCAAAAATATGCGCAAAATCAAGGCTGGACGGTAGAGATTTTATCAGCCAATGAGGGTGAGCATGGCGGTTATAAAGAAATCATTACTCGTGTGTCGGGCAATAGCGTTTATGGTCGTTTAAAGTTTGAGTCGGGCGCGCACCGCGTCCAGCGTGTACCTGAAACCGAGAGCCAAGGTCGTGTCCATACCTCAGCCTGTACGGTTGCCGTTATGCCAGAGGTTGAGATTGATGATAGCGTCGATATCAATCCTGCCGATATTAAAATGGATACCTTTCGCTCAAGCGGCGCCGGTGGTCAGCACGTTAACACCACCGACTCGGCGGTACGTTTGACCCACATTCCAACGGGTACCGTGGTAGAGTGTCAACAAGAACGCAGTCAGCATAAAAACCGTGCCCATGCGATGAAAATGCTGGTGTCCAAAATTCAGCAAGCAAAAGTACAAGCACAAGTCGATGTGGCGGACTCAATACGTCGCGACTTGGTCGGTAGTGGTGATCGCTCAGAGCGTATCCGTACCTATAATTTCCCGCAAGGCCGTATGACCGACCATCGAATCAATTTGACGTTATACAAACTTGATTCGATTATGGAAGGCGACTTAGATGAAATCCTTGATGCGCTGCTGCGTGAACACCAAGCAGACTTGATGGCCAGTATCGGCGGCGGTGATTAAAAGCACAAACTGTCTAAGTTAGCTAGGGCGTGTCCTCAATTCAAGCGCTTGTATCTAAATGGGCTAAAAATGGCTAAATTTTGTCAAACATCGTCAAATAGCTGATTAATATCTCGATATTATTTGCGCTATTTTCCTCGTTTGACGGCAATTTATCTCATTTTTATCACCATTTTTAAAATGAGGACACGCCCTAAGCTGGACGCCAACAATCAGAACGATTTTGCTATTTTTTTATATTAAAAATAAGTTTTATTTGAACGTTTTATTTTAATTCTACTTCGTTTATTCCTTTAATTATCTAATAATTTGAGAGTATTATGTCAAAGCACAACAATCAAAATCCGAATCAAGAGCAAACCCCAGAAGACGCGAACGAGCTGATTGCTCAACTGCAAACCAAGCTGGATGACATCAAAGCATCAGGTAAGCAGCCTTATCCGAATACCTTTAAGCGCATGGACTATGCTCAGGATTTACAAACCGCTTTTGACGGTATCTCAAAGCAAGAAATTGAAGATAAAATTGCCAATGGTGAAAAAACTCAGGTAAATGTAGCCGGTCGCGTGATGCTCAATCGCGGCGCGTTTATCGTGATTCAAGATATGACCGGTCGTATTCAGTTATATGTAGCACGCAAACAGCTAGACCCAGAGACACTAGCGACGATCAAATCGCTAGATTTGGGTGATATCGTTGGGGTATCTGGTTATATCGGTCGTTCTGGCAAAGGCGACTTATATGTCCATATCGAAGCGTTGACTCTATTGACCAAAGCGCTACGTCCGATGCCAAATAAGTTCCATGGCTTGGCCGATGTCGAAGCACGCTATCGCAATCGTCATCTTGATTTGATGACCAATGAGACCACGCGCGATACTTTTGTGATTCGCAGTCAGGTTATCAGCGGTATTCGCAAATTTATGCTAAATGAGCGTTTTATGGAAGTTGAAACGCCAATGATGCATCCTATTCCAGGCGGCGCGGTTGCGCGTCCGTTTGTGACCCATCATAACGCTTTAGACATGCCGCTATACTTGCGTATCGCCCCTGAGCTGTATCTAAAACGCTTAGTGGTTGGTGGCTTTGAAAAGGTATTTGAGATTAACCGCAGTTTTCGTAATGAAGGCGTCTCAACCCGTCATAATCCTGAATTTACCATGATTGAGTTTTATCAGGCGTATGCCGATTATCATGACTTGATGGATTTGACCGAGCGCTTGTTCAATGAGCTGGCAATGGATATTTTGGGCACCACGGAGCTGACTTATCAAGGCGAGGCGATTACCCTAAAAGCCCCATTTATCCGCTTGTCGATGTCTGATGCCATCGCTAAATATGCCGAAAACTTCGATATATCGCGTATCAACGACCGTGATTATCTTGCAGAATATGCTTCAACGACGCTTAAACAACAAGTCAAAGACGTCTTTGGCGTGGGTAAATTGCAGACCATTATCTTTGAAGAAACTGCTGAGCATCAGTTACGTCAGCCGACTTTTATCACAGAATACCCAGCTGAAACCTCACCGCTGGCACGCCGTAACGATGACAATCCTGAAATCACCGATCGCTTTGAGTTATTTATCGGTGGTCGTGAGTTGGCCAATGGCTTTAGTGAGCTCAATGACCCTGCCGATCAAGCGGAGCGCTTCCATGATCAAGTCGCTGAAAAAGATGCAGGCGATGATGAAGCCATGCATTTTGATGAAGAATATATTGAAGCCTTATCTTATGGTTTACCGCCAACAGCAGGCGAGGGCATCGGTATCGATCGCTTGGTGATGCTATTTACCGACTCGGCCAGTATTCGCGATGTGATTTTATTCCCGCATATGCGCCGCAAGTTCGAAAGCTAGATTGCTCTACTTGCCATAAATCGATGCTGGGACTAAACTGAACATAAGAAGGCTTTTTGTACTTTTAACGGAATGGTCTCAAGTGTTTTATGAGACCTTATGGATAGGGATGTTATGGACACTCAGCAAGTACCAGCGTCGATTTGGCAGCAGATGATTCAGCAAAACTTTTTATCTTTGTACGATTTAACTCCAGACAAAATCATAACCCTGAATATCTTCAGGGTTATGATTTTGTCTTTGAGTTTTCTAATGCTGTGGTCTACCTTATCGTCAATGATGTGACGATACAGGCTGATAGACAGGATATCGATAGCACTCAGGTGCGTGTTTGGAGAAAAGAGGTTGTCAATCAGTTGATTAAGCAACACGCTCAATTGTATCTGAAGAATGAACAGGCGCTTGCCTATCAAAATGATTCTAAAAACCAGTCTAAAACTAAGTTGACATCTGACCAAACGGCAGACAAAGCGATTTATTTTATTGGCTTGACTGCCCTTTCGGTGCAGCATCAAGAGATTGCTGAAAAAAACACTACAAAAAACAATGCTCAAAACCTTTATCGAAACCGCTATCAGAATAGTTATCGTAATAGCCAACAGAGCAAACCTGTAGAAACTGCCTCATATGCGGTTGGCTATGAATATGGCAGTCAGTTTTTTGCAGAAGACTGTGTGTTAGATTTGGACGATGAAGAAAGTGTCTTGCAAGACTTTAGCTATCAAAACTTCACTGAGATACTCAAGCAATTGGTGACGCCCAGTGATTTAACGGCATTTTTAGATTTTCATCGCCGTAAGCTTGCGGGATTTGACGCGTTTCAAGACGAATCAACCTTACTTGCTCAGTTTTTACAGTCGCCAGATTTTCACCAAAGGGCGATTGAGGTTCAAAAACAACTGGTCAGCCATAATTTGATAGCAGAGATTGAACCACGACTGCTAAAAGCAGCAGAGCCTGAGCAGGCGGAGTTTGCTCAAGCACTGATGGCAGAGATTCAAAAGAACACGCGCATGTGGTACAAGCTGTTTAATAGCTTGGTCAGAGCGTGTTATGACGTGGGTACGCCGCTGCCAAAAAAGCAGGTTGATATTTTGGTCGATGAGTCCATGTATACCTATGCTTGTTTGGTAGAAAAAATCTTGGCGCATAGAACGATTGACCAAGATTCACGCTGGAATGGCTACGTGCGTCATGAACACTCTTATAATGTCTTTGGGCGTCATTATCTGCTGGTTTTTTATGCGCAAGATGACAACAGGTCGTTAAGTGCGGACAAAGTGCGTGCCGGTCATCAAGACTTATTATTTGAGCTCAACGCGCAAATGCAGCAGCCGGTCATGCAAGATCTGTTTTTAATCGGTGTCGATGTCAGACCTTGCGAAGACAGCGTAAATACCGAGGTGCATCTTGACGCCTTTCATCAGCAAGGCTCGCTTATCGATGCCAATACCCAGCGTTTGTATGAGCAATTGGCTGAGTTACGGGCGCAATCCTAACTTGTGCTAGAACCCAGTTTCGACGTTTGGTTTCAATACCTACTTTAGTGGTAAGTTTTAAGCTAAATCGCTGATTTGAAGCTTTATTTATATCATTACTCACATTGGCATTTATTATGACGCAGCAATATCAAGTTTTAGCGCGCAAATATCGTCCAAAAAACTTTCACGAGTTGATTGGGCAATCGCACGTCTCCCAAGCACTGATTAATGCGATTGATTATAATCGTCTGCATCATGCTTACTTATTTACGGGTACGCGCGGTGTCGGTAAGACCACTATTGCGCGTATTTTGTCTAAATGTTTAAACTGTGAGACGGGTATCACTAGCACGCCATGTGGTGTCTGTGATAACTGCGTGGCGATTGATCAAGGACGGTTTATTGATTTAATCGAGATTGATGCGGCCTCGCGTACCAAAGTTGAAGACACCCGCGAGCTACTTGATAATGTGCCGTATGCGCCAAGCCAAGGTCGCTACAAGGTGTACCTGATTGATGAGGTGCATATGCTGTCGACACACAGCTTTAATGCGCTGCTCAAAACCTTGGAAGAACCACCTGAGCATGTAAAATTCTTACTAGCCACCACCGACCCACAAAAGCTGCCCATCACGATTATCTCGCGCTGTTTGCAGTTTGTGCTGCGTCCTTTATCGCAAAGTCTGCTTAGTGAGCATCTAGCCAATATCTTAAATCAAGAGCGGGTGGATTATACTCAGCCTGCGCTTTGGCAATTGGCCAGTGCTGCTAAAGGCTCGGTGCGTGATGCGTTATCGCTGACCGATCAAGCGATTGCATTTGGACAAGGCGCGCTCGATGATGTAACAGTTAATGCCATGCTTGGCTTAATTGATGCCGCTGACTTGGTGCGTTTAATTACAGATATTTATAATCATGATAAATCAGCAGTCGCCACACATATCGAGCAAATGCGCGCGCAAATGGTCGATGCCACTAGCATGTTTGACGGCTTGGCTGAGTTGTTGCATCAATTGGCATTGACACAACTGCTGCCTGAGGTTGCGCTTAACGTAAACGAAGCACAAGCGCAGCAGATTAATCAGCTTGCGCAGCACATGAGTCCTGACGTTTTACAGCTATATTACGAAATCGTCTTGCAGGCGCGTGAAGGCGTAAAGCTGGCTAGCACACCGATGCAGGCGCTTGAGATGTGTATTTTACGTCTATTGGCGTTTCGACCTTTACCCGTCGATGAGATTTTAGCAAACGTACCGGATACTACTATATCTTCTGTCCCTAGAGCATCTAGCTCTGTATCATCTGTTTCTACAGGCTCGATAGAAACTAACACTGCCGATAATGCTAAGGCTGAACTCAATACAGTATCAATAAGTGCCAATACTGCTGATGCAGCAAACACCACTGCACTTTTAAGTACAGATGAAAATATAGCGCCTTCATTAGAGCAAACCTCAACAGTAGTAGAAGCGCTATCAGAATTGCCGCCAGCACCACAGTTAGAACCAGCAGCGGACTCAATACCGCCACTACCAGACTACGATGCTGATTATCAGACCTCAAGTCAAAATGAGGTCGAGCCATACAACACTAGTTATGATGATGCTGAATTTGACCAATATAATAGCTACGGTAATGATGAAGGATTGGATTTATTAAGCAGCAATATTAAGCCTGAACCTGTTATTGAGCCTGAGCCTGTTGTTGAGCCTGAGCCTGTTGTTGAGCCTGAGCCTGTTGTTGAGCCTGAGCCTGTTGTTGAGCCTGAGCCTGTTGTTGAGCCTGAGCCTGTTGTTGAGCCTGAGCCTGTTGTTGAGCCTAGCGCAAATGATTCTCAATTAACTGCGCAAGTGGATGATCCGCGTACTTTATTACGCTGTGCGCCGCAAGAATTAACAGGCGAGTGGACGCCAGAAAAATGGGACTATTGGCTACAATGCGCCCGTGAAGCTGGTAGTTTGGCGTCCGATGAATTGGCACTGGCACGTCAAGGAATGATGACCGGGCACTGTAACGCTAAAGCGGTCTTTGTCACGGCGGTGGATAGTAAGCATCTGCAAGCTACTTTTCAGCAGCTGGCGGCAAAATTACAAGAACAGTTTACGCAAGCAGACATTAGCTTGCAGATAGATGGCAGTATTATGCAAGCCGATGATAAGACGCCTGAACGTCGTCAACAAAAACGCCTTATTGAAGCGCGTACAGTGGCAGAGTCTAGATTACTTAATACACCCGTCATGCAATATCTGACGGAGCGCGGCGAAGGAAAAATGGGTAAGGTTCAGTTATATTAAAGCGTTCAGTTATATTAAACAATGTTCAATTTTATGATTGGCAATCTTTAATCAGTAAACCTTTATATATTTTATTATAATTCTCCAAATATCAAGGCGACATCAATTTATCGCCTTGATATTTTTCGTTTTATTAATGACTAAATAGCTTTAGATGACTAACAGACTTATAGTAAAAAACTGTAAGATTTATTATAATCCGCTATAATGGTTAAGTTATATTAAAAACTAAAAAGCAGCTTAGGTGGAAATATGTTAGATAATTTACGTGGTATGGCTGTGTTTGCTAGTGTGGTCGGACACGGCTCTTTTAGTGGTTCAGCTCGCGAATTGGGTATTACGACCAGTGCGGTCAGCCAACAGATACGCGCTTTAGAAAACGAGCTTGGTGTAGTACTCTTGCATCGCTCAACTCGTAAGCTCAGCTTAACAGAAGCGGGTGCCAGCTTTTATGAAGCGGCAAAAGATGTGGTCAGTGCCGCTGAACAAGGGCGTATTAAAGTCAATCAATTACGTGATGAGCTTGCGGGTAGCTTACGCATTGCAACCACGCCTGAGCTTGGCGTTCATCATATTTTGCCTGCTCTATCGACTTGGATGTCGGCGCATGATGACCTTAGCATTACTTATTTTGCCGACAATCATTATATCGATATGATTGATGAGCGTATCGATATTGCGGTACGTATGAGCCCTAATATCAACGACTCAACCTTGAGCAATTACCCATTATCTGATGTGCGTCAACTGTTGGTCGCCTCACCGCAGTATTTACGTCAGCATAAAAAGATTGAAACGCCAAAAGATTTGGCAGACCATGAGCTGATTTGCATCGATATTATGAAAGACGCAAGTCATGTCGAGCTTACTCAGACCGAAACAGGCAAGAAAACACGCATCAAAATGAATTCGCGTATCCATACCAACAACGTCTTTATGGCGATGACTTTAGCAAAGGAAGGTCACGGCATCATTCGTATCATGGAGATGGACGTCAAAAGAGAGCTTGAAAATGGCAATTTGGTCGAAGTGTTGACTGGTTATCAGCTGCCAAGTTTCGTGCTATATGCTGTCACCTTAAACCGTGATCAGCAACCAGCAAAAATCACCCGCTGCTTAGAAGTACTAAAAAAGTACTTCCATGCTAATTAGGTTAAGTATTTAGTAATATCTGATTTAAAATGCTTTTATAGTGTTAAAAAGTAAAAAGCCTATAGATAATGTATCTATAGGCTTTTTTTAGCTTTAAACTTTGATTAAATCAACCGTTTAAAACGAAGGTTTTAATAAGTCAACCAAACGCTCAACCACTTGTGAGCTTTCATCACGGCTCATATTAAGCGGTGGCAATAGACGAATCACATGACCGCCTGTGACATTAATGATTAATTTTTGCTCATCACGGGCACGGTCAACTAATTTGCTACAGTCTATCTGCTGAGGAAGGGCGATACCAATCATCATTCCTGCACCGCGGGCGCTGACGCCATATTGTCCAAGTGCATTAACCACACCATCACGGATAAACTGTCCTTCAGTGACGGCATTGTCCATGATACCACCGTCAGCAAGCACTTCATAAACGCTATGTACCACACGACTGGCTAGGGGTGTGCCACCATAAGTTGAGCCGTGACTACCAGCGCCAAACAAGCCATTGGCACGCCCGCGTACCATGCAAGCACCGACCGGAAAACCATTGCCTAAACCTTTGGCGGTCGTCAAGACATCAGGGCGCGCGTTGCTATGCTGATACGCAAAGTATTTGCCCGTACGACCGTTACCGGTTTGTACTTCATCAAGCATAAATAACCAATCATGACTATCGCATATAGCTTGTAGTTGCTCAAGATACGTAAAGCCATTGGCTGCGGTATTCAAACCACCTTCGCCTTGGATAGGCTCGACAAATACCGCACAGATATCATTATTGTCTTGAGCCGCTTGTTCAATCGCGGCGATATCACCAAAGGGTACGCGGATAAAGTCTTCATCCAAGGTATAAAAACCTTCACGGGCTTTAGGGTTGGCAGTTGCTGATAACGATAGCAAGGTACGACCATGAAAAGACTGTTCCATCACGATGACTTTTGGGCGTTTAAAACCTTGCTGGTGCGCATAGAGTCGTGCCAATTTTAATGCCGCTTCATTGGCTTCAGCACCACTATTAGCAAAAAATACGCTGTCCATTTGCGCCGCATGACACAAAGCTTCACCAGCACGCTCTTGCCAGTCAATACCAAATAAATTGCTGGTATGAACCAGCGTTGCTGCCTGCTGTTGAATAGCGTCGGTTACTTGTGGGTGACAATGCCCTAAACCGCATACTGCGATACCGGTCAAGGCATCTAGATAAGGCGTCTCATCTTGAGTATAAAGCCAGCTTCCTGAGCCGCGGGTAAAACTGATAGGTTGACGAAGATAAGTGGGCATCAGGTAAGTAGCAGACATGTAAAACATCCTTGGCATAATAAAGAGTTAGAGGGTAAAAGGTTTAATGGGAGTGAATAGATAATTAGAGTTCATCAGAAAACGGCGTCGATTCAGCAGGTAAGGTATATTCTTCACTTGCCCATGCGCCTAAGTCAATAAGCTTGCAGTGATGACTGCAAAACGGCTTATATTTATTGTCTTGCCACGCAGTTTGGTTGCCGCATTCTGGACAAGGATAGGTTTTGGGTAAGGGGTTGGTATTGTGGTCGCTGTTGCTAGAAGTAGATTCAGTCATAATAAAAGTAGGTATATCCTATGGGCTATCAATAAATGCTGTCATTTAAGACAGCGCTTCTAATCAATAGCGAGTATGAATAATGTGAGTTTTCCAGCTTTATAAGCAATCGCCCTGCGGCATTAATAATTGTCGTTCGATAAGCATGGACGTTGTATTACTATTAGGCTGGATTGACTATATAATAGCATGCGGTCGGATAATGACAAATGACAAATCCCTTAAGGATAGTAGATGACTGACAATCTTGAGCTTTCGCATAAGCAGCAGCGTGCCTTTCAACCCCAAAAACTTTCAGCACCGCGCGATTTTATGACTCCAGAAGTATTGATGAATAGACAGCTGCCTTTGGTATTGGAGATTGGCGCAGGGAAGGGCAAGCATGCGCTTAGCTTTGCACTGCAGTATCCTGATAAGCATCTAATAGCCATCGAGCGTACGCGTAATAAATTCGATGCTTTTGCTAAATTGGTCGGGCAGCAGAAATCAAGCAATCTCAGCGCGATTCATGCGGATGCCATCGCTTGGATTGTTCATGCTGTCGCGCCAAACAGTATCGAGCGTATTTTTATCTTATATCCCAATCCTGAGCAACATAACCCCAACCAACAGTGGTTAAACATGCCTTTTTTTGAGTTTTTGCTTTCTCGTTTGCAAGTAGGCGGAGAAGTAGTGCTGGCGACTAATATAGAAGCGTATATGGATAATGCAGAGCAGCAAGCCAATGAAGTCTGGTGCTTACCGAATACGCGTCATAAAGTCGCTAGCGATAGTCAGCGTACACACTTTGAAGTCAAGTATCTAGCGCGCGGTGAAACTTGTTGGCAGCTAAACATGCGTAAGCCTGACGGTTATCAAACCCGATTCGACAATTGGCAGGCAAGTAATGAAGCATAAAAAATAGCCTAAGTAAAAAAATGCATCATAATCAAAATTACCGAATAAAAAATTAAGGACAAAGAGTATGAAACAAAAATGTATTATCAAGAAGATAATTACATAAAATAGCCTAAGCAAATAAAAACAAACCAAAAAAGACCGCCACAAAAGGCGGTCCAAAAAATATCAACCTTCCTATATCACAAAAAAGGCTTCACCAATTTATTAGAATCGGTATAAGCATCTAATACCGTCAAAAAGGTATAGGCACCGATAAATTTTCTACTGATAAACATAAACTCTTTAGGCGGCAGGTTAAACTCAAAGGACTGCATCGCTTGAGTGGCGTTATTTGAGAGGCGAGTATGCAACTTACTGTTCGCCCAGATATAACGCTGCTGTTCATCTAAGCAATTTTTGGGAATATCAGGGTTTAAAGTAGGGTCACTAAAGGGTTCTGTTGCTAATAAAAACAATGAAGCGATATCTGAGCGTACTTTATCGCTCATGCTATCAAAAAAATCATAACCGGTCATGGCGCGTTTCATTGCTTGATGGTCATGATGATAGCCAGCTCGTAATAGCCCGTGAGCAATGGTTAGTAAGTTATCATCGAATTGGCGAATGGCACCAAAATCTAGCAATACCAGCTTATCGATTTCGTTTTCATCAGCAGCGACACGAACGAGGTAATTACCAAAATTGGGATCCGTTTGCATCTCGCCCCATACAAAAATCTCTTGCATCATGATTTCGATAGCCGCTTGACCGATTGCGTTGCGGCGCTCATGTGACAATAACTGTAGCGCTTCCGAGACCACCGTAATGCCTGGCTCATAAGACATGCATAATAAGCGTTTGGTTGAGTAAGTACGATTGATTTTAGGTACGATATAACGTGGGTCGCCCAGTAAGCGCTCATAAAAACGCTCTGTGGTCGCTGCTTCCGCTTCGTAGTCAACCTCATGATGGAGGAGGTCGCGTATCTCTTCAAACCACGCATCGAGGGCGCGTGTTTGCGGTACGATATTACTGACTTTTAATAAACGCTTAAATAAAGCCAAGTCAGAATTGATGGCATCGGCCACACCGGGATATTGGATTTTTAACACCACTTGCTCGCCCGTTGCCAATACCGTTGCGCGATGAACTTGGGCGAGGGAAGCGGTACCAATAGGAACGGGATCAACTTCTAGCTCATTTAACTTCGCGCCCAATAATTGGCGTAATGTGACCTCGATTTTTGGCCATGCTAAGGTGGCGGTATCGTCATTGAGCGTTTGCAGGGCGCGTGTGATTTCAGGCGGTAATATATGTTCGCCATAAATTGCTAGCATTTGACCAATTTTTACCACTGACCCTTTTAATTTACCTAGCTCTTCTGCTAGATAGTGCGCCTGTTCTTCCATAAAAATTTGGTTGCGCGCCGTACGTGCTTCTTTATTCAAAAACATACCAGACACACTATTACCTGCCCAACGACGACCGATATTTAAGGAAGTTTTCGCAATAGACATCCGACGCTCAAACCCTGAGGTCTTCAGGTTGTCGATAGATTGCTTATTATTAGACGGTTTATTATTAGAGGGTCTAGAGGTATCATTTGCCATAAATATAATCATTCATCCGGTTGCTATTGATGTGCGGGCGTAAACCGACAATACAAGGAGATGCGACGTACTGGTACAAAATTGTATCATATAACGGGCGGTAGATTGAGATGCCCATGCTTAGCATGAACCGTTACTTTGTAAATTAACGTATGCTTATTAAAAGTAAATCTATGAATTGCTATGTTACATGCTACGACCGAGCATTAAAGCGCTCAAAATCAAGCGCCACAATAAATAGCCTTATTCTAACACTAAGCCGCCAAAGATAATTTTTAAAATACGCTCATAAAAAATGAGCAAACGAAAAATCCGACCTAGCATTACACTAGATCGGATTGCCATAAAAACAATATAAGAAAAATGATATAAGTTTTAAATTGGCTTAACCATATTAAACGTTTTCACGAGCAATCGCCTGGTGTCCGATATCACGGCGATAATGAGCGCCATCAAAACTAATCGCGCCTGTCACGGTCAATGCGGCTTGCTGTGCACCAGAAATGCTATCAGCCAATGCCGTCACGCACAATACGCGCCCGCCATTGGTCACGACTTCTTTCTCATCACTATCATCACTAAGCGTATCGTCATTAGAGAAAGCCGTGCCAGCATGGAAAACTTTGACTGACTTTTGATTGTCATTATCCAACTCTGGCAAACCGGTAATCATATCACCTTTAGATGAGGTTTCAGGATAGCCTTTTGAAGCAACGACAATGCCAAGAGCAGGGCGCTCATCCCAATTGGCAGTGCTTGGTAATTTACCTTCTAACCCTCGTGCTACCAAGTCAACCATTGATGATTGTAAACGCATCAAAATCGGCTGCGTTTCTGGGTCACCAAAACGGCAGTTAAACTCAATCACATACGGGTCGCCCGCCTCATCAATCATTAGCCCAGCATATAAAAAGCCGGTATAAGGATGGCCGGCGGCTTTCAAGGCATCAACAACAGGTTGGATAACTTGCGCCATTACCTTATCGTGAACGTCTTGGGTGACCACTGGCGCAGGAGAGTAAGCACCCATACCGCCAGTATTTGGTCCAGTGTCGCCTTCAAAAGCACGTTTATGGTCTTGGCTGGTTGCCATCGGTAAGATGTTGTCACCATCTACCATGCAAATAAAGCTGGCTTCTTCCCCTTGCAAGTATTGCTCGATAACCACACGGCTACCAGCATCACCAAATTTATTGTCCGCAAGCATATCGTCAATCGCTTCGTGCGCCTGCTCGATGGTTTCGGCGACGATAACGCCTTTACCTGCAGCAAGGCCGTCGGCTTTGATCACAATCGGTGCGCCCTGCTCATCGATATAGGATTTGGCAGCAGTAGCGTCCGTAAAGCCTTGATAGGCTGCGGTTGGAATATTGTTTTGTTCCATAAACTCTTTGGCAAAGGTTTTTGAGCCTTCAAGCTGCGCACAATAAGCGGTTGGCCCCCATGCTTTGATACCGGCTGCGCGGCAAGCATCAACGATACCGGTTACCAACGGCGCTTCTGGACCGACAATCACCATATCAATGGCATTATTTTGGCAGAATTCGATGACCGCACTGTGTTCGTCAGCATCGGCTGTATCTTCTAAGGTGACGTTTTGGCATTTGGGCTCAAGGGCGGTGCCAGCATTACCGGGAGCGACATAGATGTTTTGTACCTTGTCGTCTTTTGCACACTGCCATGCAAGTGCGTGTTCGCGACCACCTGAGCCAATCACCAAAATATTCATCATACGTCTGCCCTTAGCATCAAAATTCATTGTGAGTTGTTTGTGAGTTAGTTTTTTGGGAGTTAATAGCGAGCCAGAAAAATCTGCTGCAATATACTGCGGTATTCTAACAAAAAAACGCCATGATTGTCATGAGTATCCACCTGCCAGCAAGTTTTAGATGAGGTTAGGGTGTTATCGTCTTAATTATTAAAGACTCTCTCATTAACTGTCTCATTATCAAAGGTTATCGACATATTGCTGATTCATGAAATGATGTTGTACGCTTTTGCTAGACGCCGCAGTGCGTTACACTTTGATAGGTTGGCACTAGTAGATACCAATGATTGGTTATTGAAAAAACGAGAACGACAAACCTATAACAAAGGACAATGGATATGCCTCACAACTTAAATATCGCAAAAGAGCGGATCAGCCAGATAAGCGATATTGCCACCAGTTATGTACAAAAAGACAAATCGCTATTTGACCATTTTATTCATAGCTATTATCAGACGCTGCATCAAGAAGTGGCGAAAGATATCAGTAATATGGATTTGGCTGGTATGGCGCTGCATCATTTCACCTTGCTCAAAGCTTATGACGGCAGTCAGCCGCAGCTTGCTATTTTAAACCCCATCGCAGAAGAGCAGCATTTTCATAGCTCGCATACGGTTATTCAAATAGTCGCTTACGACAGACCATTTTTGGTCGATACCATTTTAATGAGCTTGGAAGCAGAAGGTATCGACGTCCACCGTACCTATAATATTATTATCGGGGTCGAGCGCGATGAAAATGGCGATATCACTCATGTCGAAAGTGCTCATGAAAGCGACACCTCAAAAATGTCTTTGATTCATTGCGAAATTGCTTATCAAAACAATGACGAGTTGGCGGCATTAAAGCAAATGCTGCTGGCAAAAATCGATACCCTTGATATCGTCGTTGATGACTGGCAGCAGATACGCGGCAAGCTGACCGATATAAAAGCGGAGCTGGCTGGTCAAAATCTACCCGAAGTGTATTATTCGCCGCAAGAAATTCAAGCGTTTTTGGATTGGGTATTAGATGAGCATTTTATCTTTTTAGGCTATCGCGAGTACCGCTTAGAAAATGATGACAATTTAGACTTATTTGCCATTGGTAATAGTGGGCTTGGCCTGTTGCGCGGCGGTAGTGAGGATACGTTATCAAAAAGCTTTGATGAGTTGCCTCATAATCTAAAAAAACTATTAACCGAGCCACGCGTATTGATGTTGTCTAAATCAAGCCGTGTATCACCTGTCCATCGTCCGGTATACATGGACTTTTTAGGCATTCATAAGTTTGATGACCATGGCAAGCTGATTGGCGAATATCGCTTTATTGGTCTCTTTACCGCGCAAGCCTATCAGCTAAGCGTACAACAGATTCCGCTGCTGCGTGAAAAAGCCAATAAAATCATGGCGATGGCGGATTTGCCACGTGACGGTCATGCGTATCATAAAATGATGCATGTGATTAACTCTTTACCGCGTGATGATTTGTTTCAAGCCAGCGTTGAAGAGTTATATCCTATCGTCTCTGGTATTAGCCAATTGCAAGATAAAAAAAGCTTGCGCTTATTTAGCCGAGTCGATCATTATCAGCGCTTTGTATCCTGCTTGGTCTATATTCCACGTGATAAATTCAATACCGAGCTGCGTATTAAAGTACAAAACGTCTTAAAAGACGCTTACGGCGGTACGTCATCTGGCTTTACCACGGAATTTAACGAATCAGAACACGCCCGCGTCCACGTTCATGTGCGTACGATACCCGGTCAAGTGAATGACGTGGATACGGCGGCGCTACAAGATAAGCTGTCGGCTCTCATGCAATCATGGCGCGATAATTATCAAAAAATGCTGCTCGATAATGTCGGCGAGCAGCAAGCAAATGCCTTAATGCGCCGCTTCTTAAGCTATATTCCTGCAGCCTATCAAGAACGCTTTGATGCGCGGACGGCGGTCGAAGACACCAAGCGTCTGGCGAGTTTAAATGACGAGCAGCCAATGATTTGGCATTTATATCAGTCAACGGGCGGCGCCAGCAATCAGCTGCACCTAAAACTATATGGTCGCCAAAATCCTGTGACTCTCTCAAAAGTCTTGCCGGTGCTAGAAAACTTTGGTGTATCGGTCATTTCTGCCCAAACCTATGAGTTCGATTTGCCAGAGCAGCCGATTTGGATGCAAGAGTATGAGCTGGTATTGGAACATGTTGACACCATCGATATGCAAGTGGTACGCGCGCAGTTTGAAGACAGTCTTAAACAAATATGGGCAGGGCGCGTTGAGAGTGATTCCTTTAATGAGCTGGTATTAACCACCAAACTCGATACGTATGATGTGGTGGTACTGCGTGCCTTATCACGTTATATGATGCAAGCAAAAGCGCCGTTCTCTAGTGCTTATATTCAGCAAACCGTGGTAAAAAATAGTGCCATTAGCATTGCCTTAAGCGAGCTATTCGATGCGCGCATGAATCCTAAATACAGTGAAGAGGAGCGCGCCAGCAAAACCAGTCAAACTCGAGAGCAAATCAACAGCGCCTTAGCGGGCGTCAGTAGTTTAGATGAAGATCGTATTCTGCGTTGGTATTTAGATTTGATTAATGCCATGGTGCGTACCAACTTCTATCAAAGAGAAGCGGATGGTCAACGTAAAGACCGTTTATCGTTTAAGTTTTTGGCGGCAGATATTCCAAACTTACCCAAACCTAAGCCAATGTTTGAGATATTTGTTTATTCACCACGTGTTGAAGCGGTGCATTTACGCGGCGGTAAAGTCGCTCGCGGCGGCCTGCGCTGGTCGGACCGTATGGAAGATTTCCGTACCGAAGTACTTGGTCTAGTCAAAGCGCAAATGGTCAAAAACGCGGTGATTGTCCCGGTTGGCTCCAAAGGCGGTTTTATCGTCAAGACCAAAACCATGGCTGATGGCTGTGAAGCCTTCCAAGCAGAAGGGATTGCCTGTTATCAAGCGTTCCTGCGCGGTATGCTTGACGTTACTGATAATATTGTTGATGGTCAAATTGTCCCGCCAGCCAACACCGTACGTCATGATGAGGACGACCCGTATTTAGTGGTTGCCGCCGATAAAGGTACCGCTACTTTCTCAGATATTGCCAATGCCTTATCAAGCGAGTATAACTTCTGGCTTGACGATGCCTTTGCTTCAGGCGGCTCGGTTGGCTATGACCATAAAGCCATGGGTATCACCGCGCGCGGTGGTTGGGAATCGGTCAAGCGCCACTTCCGTATGCGTGGTATGGATATCCAAAACCGTGATGACTTTACCGTTGTTGGTATCGGTGATATGAGCGGCGACGTTTTTGGTAACGGCATGCTCAGATCCACACACACCAAGCTGGTCGCAGCCTTTAACCATTTGCACATCTTTATCGATCCAAACCCTGATACTGAAGCTTCTTATGTCGAGCGTGAGCGTCTATTTAATCTGCCGCGCTCAACGTGGGACGACTATGAAAAATCGCTCATTAGCCAAGGTGGCGGCGTTTTCTCACGTCAAGATAAAACCATTGCCATCAGTCCTGAGATGAAAGCATTATTTGAGATCAGTGAAGACAGCCTTGCGCCCAACGAGCTAATCAGCGCGCTGCTAAAATCGCCAGTTGATTTGATTTGGAATGGCGGTATCGGTACTTACGTGAAAAGCGCCAATGAAAGTCATGCCGATGTTGGTGACCGCGCCAATGATGCCGTGCGCGTCAACGGTGGTGAGCTGAGAACGGCAGTTGTTGGCGAAGGCGGTAACTTAGGCTTTACCCAGCAAGGGCGTATCGAATACGCACAAACGGGTGGGCGCATTTATACCGATGCCATTGACAACTCAGGCGGCGTCAACTGCTCAGATCATGAAGTCAATATTAAGATTTTACTGGGTAAAGTGGTCGAGCAAGGCGATATGACGCTCAAGCAGCGTAATGAGCTGTTAGAGTCTATGACCGATACGGTCGCTGAATTGGTACTGCGCCAAAATTATCTACAACCGCAGGCGCTTGAGCTCAGCCATCTACGTGCCGCGGCAAATTTAAGTGACCATCAACGCTTTATTCAAATGTTAGAAAGTGAAGGTCGTCTTGACCGTGCCATCGAATATCTGCCATCCGATGAGGAAATCGCCAAACGCCAAAAAGCGGGTACAGGTCTCACCAATCCTGAGCTGGCAGTGGTCATGGCTTACGGCAAAATGTGGGTGTACGATAATTTGCTGGCGTCAGATTTGCCTGATGCGCCGTACTTCGTCAATGAGCTGCGTCAATACTTCCCCGATGAGCTGGCAGCAAACTTCTTTGATGAGATGAAAGAACATCGCCTGCACCGTGAAATCATCAGTACTTATTTGACCAATAGCATCGTCAACCGTTTGGGTATCGAAGCCTTATTCCGTTTATTTGAGGAAACGGGGCAAACGCTTGCTACGATTGCGCGCGGCTATGCAATTGCTCGTGATGTCTTCCATGTATCCAAAGCTTGGGAAAAACTTGAGTCACTAGACAACCAAGTCGATGCCACCTTGCTACTCGAGCTTGAGCTGCGTTTGCGTGATGCGCTTGAAAATGGCGTAGTGTGGTTTATCAATGCCTTTGGGCAGGACTTGCAAGTTGCCGATATGATCGAGCGCTTTGAAGACAGTGTCGAAAAATTAACCAAAGCAGGCGGTTTTATCGAGCAGCAGTTCTCAGAGTATTTGCAAGAAGACATCACAAGCTTAATGGAAAACGAGCTGTTTGCGGATGATGCGGCGATGTTTGCGATGTTGCCTTACCATGTCGATGCGCTAGATGCCGCGCTGCTGGCTGAGCAGTACGAGCGCCCAGTCGATGAGATTGCCACTTTATACTTTGAGGCCTATCACGTTTTGCAGCTAGATTGGATGATGGACAATATCGCCACCTTACCGCAGCAAGACCACTGGGATCGCCGTGCACGTCACGCCCTTGTCAACGAAGTTTCGCGCAGTCTGCGTATGCTGATGGATACTTTATTAAAGCAGCCTAATGCCAAACAAGCCTTTAATGACTGGAAATCGCGTCACGAAAGTCAGCTTGAGTCCATCACCGCTGAGATGCAAAAAATTGATGGCAATGATGAAAGCGCTATGAGTTTATCCACCCTATCTGTGCTCATGAGCGAGCTGAGTGGTTTGGTAAGTAAATAATAAGCTAAAAAATAAGCCAGATAGCAAATTACAGAAAATCCAGACTATATGTTTATAGAAAAAAATCACCGTTATGAGTTAACGGTGATTTTTTGTTTTTCAATAATAAAAAGAAAACTAAAAAGGCTAATTTAAGGTTATAAGGGTATTTAAACGGCGCATTTTGCCGTCTTTTTCAACCCAGACTTTCTCACCATCGTCACGATAACTAGCAAATTGTGGTTTTAGTATCACACTGCCTTTATCATTTATAATGCCAAACTTGCCCGCTTGCTTATAAGTATAAAGCTGATGGTATAGCAGCTTTCTGATGGGGGCGTCTGATGCGAGGATTAACTTACCATTGGCATCGATAATCTGCGCGCTAACAATCTCGTCTTGGATATCTTCGCTCATGCCTGTAGCGGTGCTACCATCGACTAACGTACTGCGCAAAAATAGCGGCGGCTTAGCAGAAGTATTAAACGCTTCGATATGTTGATGGGCGGCAAACGGAATAATAACGTCATTGTTTTGGTCAATGAGTGCGGTCTCGTCGTTTAAGCTCACTTGCAAATATAAAAGCTGACCTGTACAAGCATTTAACGGATGAATCGCCTCATAATTTGGCATGATTGCCCAGTAGCCTTTATCATCAAGCAGTCCTATGCGCCCTTGATTGCTAGTTATTTTAAAATAATCTTGGTCATGATCAGAATCGTAGTGCGCATGCTCGATAGGTGCCGTAGTTAGTGGAAAAATCCAATCACCATGGCGATTGATAATACCTTGTCTGGTTGTCGCATCTGATGATTTGACGCTGACAATAAAGCTGGTTGCGATATCCGGCTCGGTTTGAATAGCGTCATATTCAAAAGGGACAATAATCTTGCCAGCAGCATTGATAACGCCGTATTTACCATCCTGCTTAGCAAGCACATAGCTGTCCATCACGATATAAGCATCGGACAGATTATCCATGACGATCTGACCACTTAGGTCTTGCAGCTGCTGCGCCCCGTCAGCTTGTTCGATCAACTTGCCAGCAAACGGCTTAATATTTTCAATACGCTCAAAGTAGCTACTGGGTAAAGTTCCGGCGCAATTAATCGTCGCCTGCGCAGACGTCAAACTTAAAGTAAAAGCAGTAATGGTAAATATAAAAGCAATAAGCAAACGCGCATTAATATAAATAATTTTAAATAGAGTATGCATAAATGTGCCACCTTAAAATTACTTTAGCCATTAACTGGCAATATGATAACAGCCTGGTCCAGTGATTTTACTAAAGCCACCTGAGAGCTTAGTGACTTGAATTTGGGTCAAAATACGCTCTTTTAGCGCCTGCACATGTGAGATGACGCCAATCAATTTGCCTTCTTGCTGTAAGCTGGTCAAGGTATCGAGGGCGATATCCAGTGATTCCTCATCAAGGGTGCCAAAGCCTTCGTCCAAAAATAACGAGTCGACACGAATATTATGACTGGCCATCTGCGACAGCCCAAGCGCTAATGCCAAGCTTATAATGAAGCCTTCACCGCCAGAGAGATTTTTAGTGCTGCGCATCTCACCACCTTGATAGTTGTCAATGACATTGAGTTCGAGCGGATTATTGTCGTCACGCGCCAGCAAATAGCGATCGCTCATTTTATGCAGCTGGGCATTGGCATGGGTCACCATGATATCAAAGGTCAAACCTTGGGCAAAGGTACGATACTTTTTGCCACTGCTTGAGCCTATCAGTTCATTGAGCTGTCGCCAAACTTGCAAGGTGTCTTTTTGCTGAGCAATGGCTTGGCGCTGCGCCTGCTGGTTGCCTTTTTTCTCTTCATTGTCTTTGAGCTGTTGGCTCATGGCGCCGATTGCCTCAATCAAGCGCTGCAACTCATTGTGCGCCAGTTGCTGCTGTTCGACCAGTGTTTCTATATCTTCATTGGTCAAAGGGTTGGCTTTTTTCTCCGCCAGTGCTTGCAGGGTTTGAGTCAATAAGGATTGCGCTTGCTTGAGCGTATCGTTTATTTGCTGCTGCTGCTCGGTTAAGTGATGACGCTCGGCAGCTGGCAGGCGCGCGCGCATGAATTCTGCTTCATCGCTAAAGTCGGAGCTGGCAAGCGCGGTTTTGAAGATATCCTCTTGCGTCGTCAGAGCAGTGCTAGCGCTCGTTAATTGCTCGGCAAGCAGCTGCTGCTGTCGTTGTAATTGATTGAGGGTAAGCTCAGCACTATCTAACTGCCGCTGCGCTGCTGCTTGTTCGCTATGCGCCTGTTCAAGGGCAGTGCGTAACCTTGCTTCTTCTGCATCAGGATTAATATTAATATTGCTATTATCATTATCAGTGTTTGGCACATTACCTGAAAAAATATTGTCTGCAAAAATATCGCGCCGCTCAGCCGTTAATTGCGCCAGCATCTCAGATTTCGCAGTAATTGTCTGCAGCAAATCATCAAGCTCAGTCTTTTGTTTATCCAACTGGGCTTGCTTGGTTTCGATTTGTACGGTAATGCTGCCAATCGCAGTGATTAGGTTTTGTTGGGCATTTTTATAAGCAGTAAACTGCTGCTTTAATTGCACCAAACTACTACGCTGCTGACGCAGCGTATCAAGATGAACCTCGTAGTCAGCTTTACTTAGCACAACTTGCTGGTCAATACTCGCCAGCAGCGGCTGTAAAGCAGCAGGTTTGGTGGCGGCATCTAGCTCATACTTGCCCGCAAGATATTTATTTAATATCGCTAATATAGCGTCTTTAAGCTGTGTTAATTCGGCAAAATTCGTCGAGATTTTTTTCTCGATAGCATCCAAAGCCAGCGCGCTTATTTGACTATTACTCTTAATCTCATAAATATCATTGGCAAGCTGATACTGCTGCTTTTCAAACGTCTCAATGGTTTTGCTTGTTTTAGCAAGCTCATCACTTAACGCTTCATGTTGTGTAAGCGTGTCTTTTAAAGACTGCTTGCGCTCGCTAAGTTGGTCTTTAATCGTATCTAGCAATAACAAACCATCTTTTATTAAGCGCTCTTTTATCAAGGCGGAATCGGTTGAATCATCAGCTCGCTTAGTCAGCAAATCCATATATGCGTCAATTTGGCCAAGCTGAGTCATGCTTGCGGTCACAGCGTTAGAATAGGTCTTAGCCAAAAGCGGCTGTATTAAGTCATTGCTGTCCGCGCCCAGTTTTTTCATCTGCTCATAGAGTGGGATTTTTTGCTCGTGCAAATGCTTAATCTGATTTTGTGTGGTGGCATATTCAATACGCTGCTTGGAGATGGTTTGTTCTAGCGCATTGATCGTCGTATCCAGCTCGCTTATTTGCTGCTGCGTTTGAGCCACTTCGGCTGGCTCTTTGTTCAATACAGGATGATGGGCGCCGTAAGGATGTTCACGCGCACCGCAAAGCGGGCAAGGATCGCCCTCTTTTAGTTGGGTAATATAATGCTCTAAACTGGCAACCTGTTGCCACGAATCGAGCAGCTTTTGCTTATCTTGACGGCGATCTTTGGCGTCTGCCATAAGCGCTTCGTTGTCAGTAATGCTCGCCGCCAGTTTGGTCAAGGCATCATTAATGGTCGGCAGGGCAGTGTTTATCTTATTGATTTGGATAGCAAGCGCTTCAATGTGCTGTACTTTAAAGCTCACTTGCTCTATCTGGCTGTGCGTGTGCTCAATCTGCTCCTGCTCATCACGTATAGCAGCCAATGACTGCGTTTGGGTTAATGCTGCCTGCTTTTTTTGCAAAGCGGCTAGCGCTTCACGCGCCTTGGCAATCAAAGCGTTGGTCGCATCTTGCTGCTGCTGACATTGATCAAGATTGGTTTGATATTGGCTTGATTGCTGATGATGAGCAATTTTTTCGTTTGCCAAAGTGGCATTGTCTTGCAGCAGCGCTTTTAGGCGGCTGCCATGGCTATCAAAATTTGCTGCATCGGTATCTATATCGTGCAAAGCGGCGGTGTCAATCAAATATTTTTCTATCGTTGCTAGCTGGGCTTTGTCCTGATTGAATTGGACGGTATGATTTTCTATTTCTTGGCGTAAGCCTTGGGTATTGGTCGCTAGGCGTTGTTTTCTTTGCTGCTGATCATCTAACGCCTGCATTTGCTGGGCGATTGCGGCATCTAGCTTACGAGCGTGAGCAATTTTTGGTAAGGTGGTTTGCAGCTTATCATAGGCGTTCTGCGTATCAGTGTCAGCTGCTTTTAGCGCATTCACCGCGTGCGCAAGGCGCTCTTCTTGCTGCGGTAGCTGATGATTTAGCTGCTGCTGCTCATCTTGCAAGCGTTTAACGTCATTACGATTATGGGCAAGTTGGCTGTATTGGCTGTCAATCTCCAAGGCTTTATTGGCGGCGTTAAGACGCTTAGCGTCAGGAGCGAAATCTGCCTGCGCTTGCTTGGCAACCGTAACCTCGTTTTGATGATTATCGACGTTTTTTTCTAATTCTGCCACCGTATCGAGCCAATTGATTTGCGTTTGCAGACGTTGATACTGTTGTTGCTGCTGGGTTTGCGCAGTTTGATGCGAGGTTAATTTTTCCTTAATCAGCGCTTCTTCATCGGCGTCTAACAAAGTTAAACCATCCAAGCCAAACTGTAGTTTATTTAAAATTTCTTCTTCCGCGCGTTTTTTTTCAAAGACATGGGTCGATATCGTCGCGTAGATATCTGTACCCGTGATTTTTTCTAAGATATCGGCGCGCTCATCGGCCTTAGCCTTTAAAAACGCGGAAAAACTCCCTTGCGCCAGTAAGATTGAACGCGTGAACTGCTGAAAATCCATTCGTGTCAGCTCAACGATTTTTTCTTTGGTGCGTGAGAGTTTGCTTTCTAGTATTTCATCGCCTTTAAGCTTGTCATCTTTGCTATCGGCATTATTGTGATGGTTAGTTTTAGGCTTTACCAAAGCGATTTCGTGGGTGGCATCTTGCAAGTTACCATCCGCCTTGCCATAAGCGCGGCGCTGTCCCCAGCGGCAGCGATATTGCGTGCCATTTAAATCAATGACCACTTCCGCGAAACACTCTGCCGTTTGCCGCGTCATGACCTCGTTGCTACTTTTACTGATGTTATTAATTCGCGGCGTCTCACCATATAGCGCCAGACAAATCGCATCCAAAATCGTGGTCTTGCCAGCGCCAGTCTGCCCAGTAATGGCAAATATACCTTCATTGATAAACGCGGAATCAGCGAAATCGATATGCCATTCGCCCTTTAAAGAGTTTAAGTTTTTGAGTCGCAGTTCGATTAGGCGCATGTGTCGGTCTTTGTCGTTTGAATGGATGGTTGTGATTGGGCTTTGGAACTTATGTTTTGATGCCGCGCTCAGTGCTCATTTATTCAGCTTGAGCGTCATCATGGTAGATATTATGGAGTATCTGCTCATAGGCGCTACGTAATGAGGCTTTTTGCGTACCGGCAATGCCGTTGATTTCTAAGCATTTATCAAACACATCAAGCTCATTTAAATCTTGTAAGGTTTCAGAAGATTGCTGCTGATTGAGGACTTTATTATAGTTACGCGGATTCTTTGTTAGTAACACTTCACAATTTAAGCCTTCTATCATGGCGTTTACTTCTTCACGCAGCTCATTGACGATTTCGTCACCGTCATAAATCACTTCTAGCCAAATAGACTCTGAGGGCTTTAATGATTTTATCGTAGCAGCGATGGTCGTCAAATCGCCTGTTATTTGTGCCAATTTTTGAAAGCAAGGAATCGGCAGCGAGATTACCTGCATTTGCCGTGACTCATCATGATGCAGTCGTTGGGAAGTTAAATCAGACATTGTAAAAGTGGAATCAGGCTGTACCGCCTTTGACTGAGTAAAGGACGTTTCATCGACGTTAATTGCGGCGCTTTCTTCTTGCTCAACAAAGCCAAATAAATCATCCATAAATTCAGGCGTCTGAATGGCTGCTTTTTTCGCGACTTTTTCAACCTTACTTGTAGTATTGGCAGGCTGAAGAATAGTACTTTCATCAGATAAAGATTTTTCTACTTCGCCAAACTCTACCAACAACACTTGTTTTTGCTGCTTTGCTTCGCCAAAACCCATGGCGATAGGCGAGCCTGAATAGCGGATATGCTCACAGCCGCCGACGCGTTGCGGTACGTGCAAATGCCCCAGTGCCACATAATCAAAGCACTCATCAAACATATCAGCGGAGATTTGACCGAGCGAGCCAACATAAAGATCGCGCACGCCATCATCTTCTGTAGTTTTACTACCTGCGGCGAATAAATGTCCCGTCGCAATAATAGGAATATGGCGCTGATGAGCGTCGCTTAAATGCTCCTGTCTTGCTTTGGCAATGCTAGCCACTTCATCATAATGCGCTCGAATACCCTTGATAACATTGGCGTCTTTGCTATCCGCTGACTCGCCAGCATGGCTACCACGCACATCGCGGTCGCGCAGATAGGGCACAGCGGCGATAATACAATGCGGTGTGCCATCTACCGCGTCTAAAATCAACACCTCATCGTTTAAATCGTCACAAGCAGTACCGATGACATGGACATTTAGAAACTTTAAGACTTGACTGGGGGCATCTAAAAAAGTCGGGGAGTCGTGGTTGCCCGCAACGATGACAATATGCTCGCAGCACAATTTTGACACTTTACCTAAAAACTCATAATACAGCGCTTGGGCTCTGTTACTTGGCGTCATGGTGTCAAAGATATCGCCAGCTACGATAAGTACGTCCACTTTTTGCGCGCTAATGGTCTCTTGTAGCCAACTTAAAAAGGCTTCAAATTCCTCATAACGCATGCGCCCATAAAGTCTGCGTCCCAAATGCCAGTCGGAGGTATGAAGAATAGTAAGCGGTTTAATAGCAAATGCAGGCATAAGTGAACTTAATAATGGTTAGAAGACTGCGATTATTCTAGCAAGAATTGCTGTGGTTTGCTGTGCTTATAACCTTATGGTTGATTCACTGTGAAAAAGACGGAAAGACTTATTCAGCATTGATGAGTAAATTCAACTTTGGTCAGTAAAATGCTCATCAAATGCAAGAAATGGGTATCGGTGATGTCATAAGAGTAAGAGTTAAAAAAGTTTAGCGGTCTATTATTAGTAGTTCCATTATAGCAGTCTGTTTTAAGTGGTCTATTAATAGGTTTGAAGGGTGAAATAGCTGGTTCCCTTGGGGTATACTCCACTAAAACCAGCGCAAATATACTTCTTTTATCCAATGTTATTTGCCATAACGTCTGTTAAGGTTGCTTAATAAAGGAAATAAATATGTACATGATGCAAATTGGTGGTCATTCAGGTAGCAATCAAGCTGGTAAAATAATACGTCCCTACCATGTTCTACTGAACAAAATATTTTATCAAAAACAGGACGAGAGTGATTATTTCAAAACCTTGCTCTTCTTATCCATTGTTTTTAGAGTTAGTGGTAAACATCGAGACTTTGAATCAGAAGGTGCCGAATTTTTGCAAAAGTCAGACGGTCGAAATGTTTACACCATTGACTTAGCCATTCCACAAGAACGCTGGCAAAACAAAACCGATGCAGAATTACGGTCATACATTGCCAAAGGAGTCAGCTCTTGTTTTGACTTATTAAAACAAAAGGCTATAGAAGTAGGTGAAGTCATCAACGAAGATAAACTAGAACGTGATTTTGAATATGGTATGACGCAGTTTATGAGCTTGCCACTCCCTGAACTTAAAGGTAGGTAATATGAAATTGTTTAACACAGTTGAGAAGTTACTAGCTAAGCAGAGTTATCCTGTGATAGAGAAAAAACCTGAACATAGGCTTGAAGCAGAGGTTATTCTTTTAGAGTATGGTGTCAAAAAAGACAGTGGATTTTTTAAATTATATACAAAATATTTTTTAAGCGCTTTAGATCATCGTTATGGCGCAAGCGAAATAGTTGATCCTCTACCGACAAGAAGTTTCATTCCTAGAGTAAAATTCGCACATGAAGTTTGGGGAGTTCCTAAGAACTATATTCTATTCAGTACAGGCGAAGGTGAAGGAGGCTATTTGTATAACATAGAAGATGATAGTGTATGGGATTTTAATATGGGTCAGCTACAGCCACTAGCCGACGGTACATTACCGCATTGGGATAGCTTTTACGAGTTTATGATTTGGTATTTGAGCGATGAAGAAGATGCTTGATGTTCAATGATTTTTATAATAAAGCCTAACTAATTAAGTTGGATCTAATTTTTTCAACTCCTTTATTCATACCAAGATGAAGGCAAATAGAATGAAATCTTCCCTAGCTTTGAACAATCTTAGATTTTTCAACAAGTACACTGTGAAGTACACTACAGTTATCACAATAATTCAAACTCTTGATACCATTAGCCCACAGCCCAAGTTTTGAGTCCTCACTAGGGTACCGAATTAGTTAAAGCACCTAATTGGTTCCTCGTAGGTATACCTTTAACAAACTATTATTATGTCAACGTCATAGAGGTTTTTGATGCTCTCTACAATCTCGATAGTCGCTTGACTTTAATCGCACTTAGCCAATGACTAATTGCTCCACATCACCAGCGGTTGCCAAATTAGCGACCATTGATAACGCATGCGCTTGCTGGCTAGTAGGGGATTTTGCCGCCGCTGCCTTGCCACCGCGTAACCAATTGTCATCGGTATCAGCAGCATTTTCGTTGTTTTGCTCATTGTCTACATGATACCAGGCCAGATCATGATGCAGTCCAACCACATCTCCCATAATCAGCAGAGCAGGCGTGGGTAGCTGGTTTTGTTCTTGCAACTCAACAATATTGGCAAGCGTGCCAGTCAATACTTGCTGATTGGGCATACTGGCATTAGAGACAATGGCGATTGGGGTATCGCTACTACGTCCAGCATCAATCAAACCTGTCGTCAAACGTGCCAGTGAATGCAGCCCCATATAAAACACCACAGTTTCGTCGGTATTTAAAAAGCTTTTAAAGTTACTGTTTGGCGTGCCAGCCTTCAAAAACCCCGTGACAAAACGTACCGACTGCGAGTGATCGCGGTGTGTGAGCGGAATACCAGCATAACTGGCAGCGGCATTGGCAGCGGTAATACCGGGTACGACCTGATAAGGGACGCCATGCGCACGCAAGCTTTCAATCTCTTCACCGCCGCGTCCAAAGATGAAAGGATCGCCGCCTTTTAAACGCACCACACGGCGACCATCTTTTGCGCTATTGATTAATAGCTCATTGATGCCAAGCTGAGCGACGGCATGGTTGCTACGTTTTTTACCGACAAATACTTTGTCAGCATCGCGGCGGCATAAATCCAATACTTGCGGTGATACTAACGCATCATAATAGACGATATCGGCTTGCTGCATAAGACGTAGGGCTTTAAAGGTCAGCAGCTCTGGATCACCGGGGCCTGCACCGACGATATAAACTTCACCCATTGGATTTTTTACGGTGTGAGATTCTGTAGATGTATTACCTGCTGTACTTTTTTCATTGATAGCAGGTGCAGTGTTATCTAAATCCGCTTGCAGTCGCGCCGCTGCTGCATCTTCATTGCCAGCAAACATCAGCTGACTGACTTCACCTTCAAAAGTGCGCTCCCAGAACTGACGCCGTCCTGTCAGCGTTGGGATTTTGGTTTTTACCTCATCCCGAAAGTCACCAGCCAGCTTGGCCAATTTGCCATAACCTTGCGGGATTAACGTCTCTAGACGTGCGCGCAGTAAACGTGCCAGCACCGGCGCTTTGCCATTGGATGAAATGCCAATCACAATTGGATTACGATCGACGATGGCTGGGAAAATAAAGTCGCATAAATGCGGCGTATCAACGACGTTGACGGGAATATTCAGCTCGCTGGCATCAGCATGAATTTGATGATTGAGCGCTTCATCATCCGTTGCGGCGATAATAACGCGTGCGCCAGTCATATAAGCTTTATTGTAGTTTTCATAAATCAGTTCGTGCTTGGCTTTGTCCTTAGTATGGCTGAGCAAAGCTTGTATTTCAGCACTGATAGTTGGTGCAAGAATCGTGATCGCAGCACCAGCGCGCCTGAGTAAGTCAGCTTTACGTAGCGCGACATCACCGCCACCAACGATCAGTACTTTGCGGTCTTCTAATTTAAAAAATAGCGGAAAGGTGTTCATAGCATCACCAATGATTCAGTCAATATAAAATATGTCATCATTATGCGGTATCACGCGCTACGTCTCATGCAGTGAATTGGCATTAGCATATTCGTTTTTGTCATGTTGCTGATGGTTTTTTGCTAAGATGTGGAATAGCTGGGGAATAAAAACGTAGAAACGTGGCAGAAAAAAACCACAAGCTCACTTTTAAGCTTGTGGCTGATGTGGATTCTAAGTCTTATATTTACATGGATAGTGTTTAACGTACTGCCAAAGTCTACTCAAACTCACTTAGCATCTTAGTAATGCGGGCATCTTTTTGTTGCCAAATGTCCTCGAGCCAATCAAACATCATTTCTTTAGTGGCTTCATCACGGTCATAGCCGCCATCCATAATGGCCGCAAATAACTCGTCCGGTATGGTTAAGCGCGTCACATCGACGCCCAAGCGACGAATATTACCTTTCCATAAATCATCATAGTCAGGCGCACCGTCGGGATAGACGATAGTCACGTCTAAAATCGAATCCAATTCATTGCCTAACGCATTAAGCGCCAATGACAACCCGCCAGCGCGTGGTTTTAATAAATGCTCATAAGGTGAGCCTTGCTTATCATGTTTTTCTTTAGTAAAGCGCGTGCCTTCTAAATAGTTTAATAACGCGAAAGGTTTGTTTTTTAATTGACGACAGGCGCGCTTTGCTTCTTCGATATCCTTACCTTTGAGGGCAGGATTTTTGGCAATCGCTTCTTTAGAGTGACGACGCATCATTGGGAAGTCTAAAAAGTAAAAGGCTTGACCGATAACGGGAATATAAATCAAATTAAACTTGGTGAAAAACCTTGTTAGAGGCAGGGTGTCTTGGCTGATATATTGCACGATACTGGTATCGACCCACGACTGATGGTTACTGACCAAGAGGTACTGCTTGTCCTCGCTTAGACCATCGGGCAGGTTGATGCGCCAGTCTTTATGAGGTAGGGCGTGGTCGATAACGGCATTATTAGTATTAATCCAATACTTAGTAATTGCAATTAAGGCATCATCAGTCAGTTTTGACCCAGTCAATACTTTCGCCGCGCCCATAGTCCAGACCGGTAGACCAACCAACGCACTATTGGCGGTGAGGACGCCAGTACCCGTCAAAAAAGAGGCAGCCTTGCCGACAGCTGGCAATTTATCATGCAGTTTTTCATAGAATGAATCGATTTTTTTTATTAAAGGCATATCAAATATCCGTATTGATGAGTGTGGCAAAGCCATGATCGAGCTTGATGATAAAAAGGCGCACAGGTAGCCGCAACGACGGGCAGCTTCGTCCATAGTTTAGCGTTAAAAGAGTGGCTTAACGTTTAATGTGAGGTTGCGCCAGCTTTGAAGCCATAGAATACCTTAATGTTAGCCGATAAAACGTTAAGAAAACGTTATTTATGCAACTAAAAGGCTAGATATGTGCCAGTTATTAGCTGATTAAAAATGTCTAACATAGCCTAACATTCACAGTTCGATGACTATGTTAATCCAACCTAGATGTGATCAGATAGAAAAAAGTTTTATTTACAATATAAAAAACAAGGATGAACATGATGAAATTACAAGACAGGGTGGCTATTATATTTGGCGGTACCTCAGGACTAGGCGAAGCGACTGCAAAAGCGTATGCCGATGAAGGGGCAAAGGTCGTCGTCACGGGTCGCGATGAAGAAGACGGCAAACGTATTGTCAAAGACATAACCGATAAAGGTCAAGACGCTCTCTTTGTGCATGGCGATGTGACCAAAAAAGCAGAGATTGAAGCGGTAGTCGATAAAGCCTTAGAAGCTTACGGTCAAATTGACATTTTATATAATGGTGCAGGCATCCACGACGCTTATGATAATGCCGTCGAGTTAGAAGAAGACTTATACGATAAATTGATGGCAATTAATGTCAAAGCGCCATACCTCGCCTCAAAAGCGGTGATTCCGCACTTTATCAAGCAAGGACGTGGAGTTATCATCAATGTTGGCTCACAAGCCACGCAAATGGCAGGCCCCGGCGGTTCCGCTTATGTGACTTCCAAGCTTGCGGTGTTAGGATTTACCAAACAATTGGCATTTGATTTTGGCAGTCAAGGGATCAAAGTAAATATTCTATCGCCGGGCTTTATCGAAACGCCTATGACCGATGGTATTGATGATGAGCGCTTAAATCGTATCCCAGCCCAGCGCGCTGGCAAGCCCGAAGAGATTGCAGCGCTCGCGGTATTTTTGGCGTCTGATGACTCAAACTATATGCATGGCTCGAACGTCTTTATGGATGGTGGTTGGATTCTCGGTCGTAAATAACGTTCTAAAAAGCTATAATCTTAAGCTATCTAAGTGTAAAAAGCCCTCTTAAATGATAAGAGGGCTTTTTAATTTCACAGGTTAAGAATAAAGCTTAAAGCTGCGTATGCAAACCACATTCACGGCTTTCTTCAACTTTGGTTGGATCAAAGTAATCAAACTCGTTAGGCAAGTTATGCTCTTCAAGATAGACGTCTAAATCCGCGTCTGTTTTTTCAAATAATGGTGCAACTTTTAACACGCCGTCTTTTGATAAACTCAGCACATCAAGACCTTGGCGAAATTCCGTTTGATCTTTACGAATGGCGTTAAACCAGACATCAGGTTTCAGCTCATCTAGCGCACGGCGAAATGGCTCAAGTTTTACTTGGTCCGTGAATTCATCATGCTGCGGATTATCAATGCCTGGGATACCGTTCATGGTTGCGTCACGATAGGCAGCCGTTTGCTTAGGAATGTAAGTGATGACGTTTAAATTCAAATCACGGATGACTTTATTGGCAAACTGGTAAGTCGCATCGGTGTTATAGCCAGAATCTACCCACAATACCGTGATATCAGGGCGCTGCTTAGCAACCAAATGCAAAATCGCGGACTCATATGGGCGGAAATTGGTGGTGATAATGGGGTTTTTAGCTTGGCTAAGCGCCCATGCGACGATTTCTTCTGGTGATTTACCTTTTAATTCTTGGTTGGCTTGATCGATATCTAAATTTGGGTGTAATTGGCTCATGATGGATTCCTTAAGGGTAAAAAAATATATAAATGATTGATAATAAGTAGGGTGGTGACTATGAATATTAAGCACCAGCAAACATCGGTAGGTCGGCGGCGTTACGACCGTCATAACTACTGGCAAGCGCATTAAATGCTTGGCTGATATCAGAAATAGAGTGCAAATCATGCGCACTTATCACAAAACTGTCGGCGCCTGCGCGTAGCAGATAGGCGATTTGATCGCGGCCAAACTTGCCAGCCATACGAATCTCGCCTTGATAGCCCATTTGGCGTAAGGTTTGGGCGTAACTAAAACCACGTCCGTCCGTGAAAGCGGGAACGTGAATCACAATCAAATCTTGCTGTAATAAAAACTCTGGAATACGCGTCAGCACTTCGGTGTCGCTATCGGATGTCACCCAGACACCGGTACGGCTGATATGCTTGGCTAACAATTCACGTACTTGTAATAGTAGTCCGCCTGCAATATTGCCTTTAGCATCTAATAAATCAGCAAGCGGTAAAACGACTTCGAGTTTTTCTTGTTTTTGCAGCAGCTCTAGCAGTGATATATCGGTCAGGGTAATACCATCAGGCAGCTCATTGGTGCTAAGCGCAAGCCAAGTGTCAGTCTCACTGATATCGGTGCCATCGTTATTGAACACATGATGATTAGCCATAGACCTTCTCCTTAAAAGGGGCAATACCAATACGGTCAACTAAATCACCAAAGCCTTCGACATCATTGTCATTACTGACGCGCTGCTCAAGGTAGACGTCGATTATCTTTTGTATCGTCGTTGCTACGGCATCGGTTGGTACAGCCTTGCCCAATATCTTACCGAGTTTGGCGTCGTTGCTAGAGTTACCGCCGAGGCTGATTTGATACCAGTATTCACCTTTTTTATCGACCCCAAGGATACCGATATCGCCGGTATGGTGATGGGCGCAGGCATTCATACAGCCAGACATATTGAGGCGAATCTCACCTAAGTCATAAAGGTAGTCGAGATCATTAAACTGTTTTTCGATTTGCTCAGCGATATTGTGGGTTGTGGCATTGGCAAGCGAGCAAAAATCCCAGCCTGGGCAGACGATCATATCAGTTAGGGTGTTGATATTTGGACGGGCCAAATGTAGCGCCGCCAGCTGCTGCCATAGCTCGTACAAGCGATTGGTTTGTACATCGGCAAAGACCAGATTTTGCTGATAAGTACCGCGCAGCTCGCCAAAGCTATGTTCGTCAGCGAGGTCGGCGAGGGCGTCCATTTGCGACTCAGTAATATCACCTGACGGTACGTAGCGTCCGTCGACCAAGCCCGCTTTTAACGAAATGACCACCGCGCGGTAGCCTGCGATTTTATGCGCCACGGTATTTTGCTGATACCAATTGGCAAAGTCTTTATCAGCCTCTAGTTGCTGCTGCAAGTCCGACTGTACCTGTAGCGCATCAAAGCTGAGATAATCAGGCTCAGTAAAATAGCTGCTGGCCTTGTCAAAGTTGGCATCGGTCAAGGTCAACGGCCCATCTTTGATATTGGCTTCCCATTCGGCATCGACCAATTTGGCAAACGCAGGGCCGCCCATGCTATCGACCAATATCTTGATACGCGCTTTGAATTTATTGTCGCGGCGACCATGCAGATTATAGACACGCAAAATCGCATCTAAATAGCTGAGCAGATGCTGGCGTGGTAAAAATGTATTAATGGTTTTGCCAATCACGGGCGTACGCCCAAGTCCGCCACCAACTATCACTTCAAAGCCAAGCTCGCCTGCGTCATTTTTCTTTAAATGCAGTCCGATATCATGCACCTGCGTTGCCGCGCGGTCTTTTGCCGTACCGATGACGGCAATTTTAAATTTACGCGGTAAAAAAGCAAATTCCGGATGAAAGGTTGACCACTGGCGAATAATCTCGCAATAAGGACGCGGATCGGCGATCTCTTCTTTATGAATACCCGCATAAGGGTCGGTGGTGGTATTACGGATACAGTTGCCCGAGGTTTGGATAGAATGCATTTGCACCGATGCCAATTCGGCCAAAATATCTGGCACTTCTTCAAGTTTTGGCCAGTTCAGCTGCATATTGGTACGGGTGGTAAAGTGGCCGTAACCTTTATCATATTTACGGGTAATCTCAGCCAATTTGCGTAATTGATAGGTTGCCAGCAAGCCATATGGCACGGCGATACGTAGCATCGGTGCATAGCGCTGGATATATAGCCCGTTTTGTAAACGCAGCGGTAAAAACTGCTCTTCTGGCAGTTCACCTGCCAAAAACCGCTCGGTTTGGTCGCGAAACTGGGCGACTCGTTCCTCTACCAAGGTTTGGTCAGCGTAATTATATTGATACATGACGTAATCTCAATTTTGTTTTTAACTTAAAAAGCCGCGACGAAAATGATTTGCGTGTGATCGCTTGTATTGCCAATCGCAAGGTAAACAATTCAGAGTCACATCATATAAGCTTAAACCCATAAACATAAATTCCTTTAAGACATATCCATATCCAAACACAGCATAAATTTTCATAACCAAAGTTAGGTAGCCTATGTTTATCAAATTTAAGCGCTCATTCTCCTGACCAACTATCTCTCAATTTCATTATTAAGGTTTTAAAAATGACATCTACCAATCCCAATCTTTCCTCATCAAAACTTGTTCCGCCGCACGGCAGTAGCGAGCTAAAACCATTACTATTAAAAGGTGAGGCGCGCAAGCAAGCATTAAAGCTTGCCAGCACGTTGCCGACGATTACCTTAAGCTCTCGTGAGCGCGGCGATTTGATTATGCTTGGGATTGGTGGCTTTACCCCGTTAAATGGTTTTATGAATCAGGCAGATTGGCAAGGCGTCGTGGATAATATGCGCCTGCAAAGCGGCGACAATGTTGGCTTGTTTTGGCCGATTCCCATTACCTTATCAGCGCCTAAAGCGACTGCCGATAACTTAAACCAAGGTGATAAAGTCGCGTTAGTGGCGCAAGATGGTGAGGTTATGGGTATCTTGACGGTAGAAGAAACTTATACCATTGATAAAGCCCATGAGTGTCAGCAAGTCTTTACTACTACCGATAGCGAGCATCCGGGCGTACAGCAAGTACTTAACCAGGGTGAGGTAAACATCGCAGGTAGTGTTGAAGTACTAAGCGAAGGTGAGTTCCCAACCTTATACCCAGAGATTTATAAGACGCCTGCTGAAACTCGCGCTATTTTGGATGCCAAAGGCTGGAAAACGGTTGCCGCCTTCCAAACGCGTAATCCAATGCACCGCTCGCACGAATACCTTGCCAAGATTGCTATCGAGATTTGCGACGGCGTATTGATTCATTCACTACTCGGCGCGCTAAAACCGGGCGACATCCCAGCCGAAGTGCGTCAAGAAGCTATCAAGACCTTGATTGATAATTACTTTAGAGCAGACACCGTTATCCAAGCTGGGTATCCGCTCGATATGCGTTATGCTGGACCACGCGAGGCGCTACTACATGCGGTATTCCGCCAAAACTACGGCTGTAGTCATCTGATTGTTGGTCGTGACCATGCGGGCGTCGGTGATTATTATGGCGCGTTTGATGCGCAAACCATCTTTGAATATGTTGGTAAAGATGACTTGATTACCCAGCCGTTAAAAATTGGCTGGACATTTTGGTGTAATGCTTGTAATGCCATGGCTTCTGATAAAACCTGCCCGCATGAAGCGTCTGAGCATGTCAAAGTATCAGGCACCAAGCTACGTAAAGCGCTATCAGAAGACCTCGATGTACCAGAGAACTTTAGCCGTCCTGAAGTGCTAGAAATTTTGCGTGACTACTACGCTGGTATCGCAAAAGAGGAGCGTGCTGAGGTGAAGTTGGTCGGTGCCTCTGCAGTATAAGAACCTTAATATTTAAAAAAGATAATGCGCAAGAAAAAAGGTGTCAGAGTAACTATCTGGCACCTTTTTTATCATCTCATTTTATTATCTAAAATAGGCAATTAAAACTATTAATTGAGCGGTAAATCACCCTCAAGCTTTTGATATTCGCCAATGAGTGAGGCTCCACCCGAACAAAAATAATTCAGCGCGTACTTATCTTGGCTATCAATGGTCAACGCATCATCCTTAAACTGGAAAAAGGCGGTACTGTCATTGACCTTAGTTTGAAAAATGACACCGTGCGCCTCGTCTTGTCCCATTAATGTCGCTTTACCATCGAAGTGACAAGTTGGTTTTTTCACATCACCACGCGCTCGTACCTTAATATCAATTTGCTCGCCATTGTCTGCGCCGTCAGCTCTTATCATCACACCCACCCAATCATAGCCTTGGGCACGCTTGGCATAACCGTCAGAGGCGTAATCGCCAACGACCGTCTGCACCGCTGGTGTGACAGCAGCGTTTGGTTGCTGAATCGTTTGGTTATTAACGCTTGGCGTTACGTTATTACAGCCACTTAAGGCCAATAAAGCGATAGAGGTCGTTAAAATACCTACAAAAAAGCGTGACTGACGGGCATGACGAGGTGGAGACTTGATCATTGCATTACCTTTATTAAAGGGGTTAGTAAACAGGAAATAAGTGAAAGCGGATGGGCTAAGTTTTATCAGTGCAGCGCCTGATATACAACAAGCTAAGGGATAATATCGACTCTATAGAGGCTCGTCTAGAGCCTAAGCAATACCGTAACTTACTCAAAAGTGTCTGCTTATCACAAAACTACAAAAATACCGAGGAAAGACAAGCACTTTAGAATAACTAATAAAATTACTTATGCCAAGTTAATCACTCGATAAGCGTATTTGTCACTAAGCAATTGTCTCACAGGCTGTTAGCATATTGCTCATTATCCATAGAACCGAATTTCGAAATGCAAGGTTTTTATCCCTATTATTAGAGAACAACGTTCCTATCGAGAGCAAATATGCAGCCAAATAAAAAGAGCGGCCAAAAAACATCTCACAAGCATATCAATGCGCGTGCTTCTTTCGCTATTCAACCTAAAAGCATCGGCACAGTGCTCACCAATCGCTTTAGTTTTACCGTCAATCTTACCAGCAGTTTTGGTCTTGGTAGTGTGCTTGCAGCGGCGGTACTGATCACAGGCTGCAACCCTACCGAAGCCAACCAAAATGACGCCGCAAACGAGGCAAAAAATATTGATTTATTAAATGTGTCTTATGATGTCTCACGCGACTTTTATAAAGACTACAACCCGTTGTTTAATGCAAATTATCAGCAAAAACACCCAAGTATCAAGGTGAATATCAACCAATCGCATGGCGGCTCGAGCAAACAAGCGCTGGCGGTCGCCAATGGCTTGCAGGCGGACGTCGTTACTTTAAACCAAGAAAGCGATATGAATTTGCTGGTTGAAAAAGGCTTGGTTGCTAGCGATTGGCAACAGGCATTGCCAAACAATGCCGTGCCTTATACCAGTACCATGGTGCTCTTAGTTCGTGCGGGCAACCCAAAAGGCATCAAAGACTGGTCAGATTTGGCGCGTAACGATATTGCCGTAGTATTGCCAAATCCCAAGACCAGTGGCACGGCGCGTTATGCCTTTTTGGGCGCTTATGGCTACGGCTTACATCATTTTAAAGAAAAGGTGCAAAGCCCCGCCAAAACCGATACTTTTATCAAAAAACTACTGGCAAACGTCGTCACCTATGACAATGGCGCGCGCGCTGCCACCACGACCTTTACCCAGCGCGGTCTTGGTGATGTTTTAATCACCACCGAAAATGAAGCGCATCTGGCTGCTAAGCAGTTCGCGAAGGGAAAAGTCGATATCGTGTATCCAAGTTACTCGATTGTGATTGCCAACCCTGTGGCTGTGGTGAAAACCGTAACCGATAAAAAAGGCACCACCGCCGCGGCAAATGACTATTTAACAGGCCTATGGTCGACGCCCGCACAAGAGCTGATGGCACAGATGTATATGCGCCCTAGTAATACCAAGGTGCTTGCCGCACACAGCAAGACCTTACCTGAAATTGCAACCTTTGAGCCTGTGGCGGTATTTGGTGATTGGGAAAGCATCATGGCGACGTTCTTTGTCGATGGCGGGCGTTTTGATCAGCTGGCGAGAGTGAAGTAGAGCTGGGTTTTACATAGTTATAAGCAATTTTCATTAGCGCTTGGATTCAACATCGAAGTGCAACGCACCCGAAGCTAGATTTTACCTCAAGCGGTGTTCTAAACCCTAGCACCTTTCTTGGTCGATTATTTAAACTGTCTTCAATCGACTGAACTAAGTGCCTGCATAGGTTA